>JBEGJD010000330.1:0-5650 GCA_041184765.1 Verrucomicrobiota bacterium
GCCTTGTCTTCCGGCGGGATGGCTACGCCGGTGCCGGTCCAGGAAAGGCTGCGAACGCGTGTGTTGACCGCGAGGGTGAGCGACGGGAAGCGGGTGAGGGTGCCGATGTGCTCCGCGATGTGCTGATCGAGCGAGAGGGTGTTGCGGAACGAGCTGCTGCCCGGATGAGGCGCGGCCGTCAGGAAGCAGATGTCGGCCGGGTGGCCGCCGTCCACGTTCGGGTGCGACACGCCCGAGAACACCGTGAAGCGTTCGCGGTGCTCCTGCAGGTGTTTCAGATAAGGCGAGGCCTCGTAGCCGCGGCCGGTGCCGGTCGGGAAGAACTGGTCGCCCAGCACGCCGAGGTTGTTGCAGATGCCAAGGAACCGCCGCGGTTTCGCTCCCGGCGCGAGCGCCGATGACGCCGAGGCGGCTCGCGCGAAGGGAGACAGCATCACATCGAGCGACGGCAGCGCGAGGGCGACGCCGGCGCCGCGTAGAAAGTGCCGGCGGGAAAGCGGCCGGCGAGTGGTAACGAAAGGGGCGCGGCTCGGGGCGGACGTCGACATGGGGATGGACGGAAGTTGGTTCGTCGAAAAGCGGACGCAAGCGCGGTCCTTGCGTCCACGGGCAACGCGGGGAATTTTTGTCGCGATGACTTCCGACCTCTTTATCGCCGGCTGCGGCTACGTGGGGGCCAGTGTGGCCAGGCTGGGGTTGGACGGCGGGCTGCGCGTGACGGCGCTGACGCGGAACGCGGAACGGGCGGAGGCGCTGCGCAAGGCGGGAGTGGAGGTCGTGGTCGCCGACCTTGCGTCGGATGCGTGGCACCGAGAATTGCCGGCAGCTCCACGTTGGGTGGTGAATTGCGTGAGTTCCGGCGGCGGCGGTGTGGACGGCTACCGGAAAAGCTACGTCGAGGGCACGGCCTCGCTCGTTCGCTGGGCACAGGCGAGGGGTGGGGCGGACGCGCTGCTCTACACCGGAAGTACTTCGGTTTATCCGCAGGGAGCGGGGGAACGGGTGGACGAGGCTTCACCCGTGGGTGCGGCGGACGAACGCGGAGCGCTGCTGCTGGAGGCGGAGCGGTTGGTGCGGGATGCGGACGGCGCGGCGCGGCGTCGTTTTATCCTGCGCCTGACGGGAATCTACGGTCCGGGGCGCCACCACCTGCTGGAGCAAGTGCGGACGGGGGAGGTGAGCGGGGGAGGCGAGCACCGGTTGAACCTGATCCACCGCGATGACGCCGCGGCCGCGATCCTCGCGTGTCTCACAGCGCCGCTGGGTCCGGGCGCACATGTGTTCAACGCGGCGGATGACGCGCCGACCTCCAAGGCGGAGGTGGCGGGCTGGTTGGCGGAAAGGCTGGGCGTGGCCCCCCCGCGTTTCACCGGGGTGGCGCATCCTGCGCGTCGTGCGATTGTGCCGGATCGGGTCATCGTGAACGCCGCCCTGCGGCAGCAGACTGGCTGGTGCCCGCGGTTCCCCACTTTCCGCGAGGGTTACGAAAGTATCTTGTCGCGCGGAACGTACGCGGCTCAGTCTGAACGTGATTTTATCTAACCCAACCCACGAACACCCATGGCTGGACTCGGCAAACTGGTTAAGCAGGCGGAGAAAATGAAGCGCGGCATCGAGGCGCTACAGGCCCAGCTCGACGCGAAGGAGATCGAGGTCACCAGCGGCGGCGGCGCGGTGAAGGTGCGGATCAACGGCAGCGGTCGGTTTCTCGGGCTCACGCTCGATCCGGAATTCCTGAAGGAGGACGCGAAGCTCGTTTCCGACACCGTGCTGACGGCCGTGCAGGACGCCGCGAAGCAGGCGAAGGATCATCACGAGGCGGAGATGCAGAAAGTCACCGGGGCGTTCCAGATGCCCGGGATGTTCTGAGAACGCCCGCATGACGCCCGCCTTTGAGCGGTTGCAGCAGCACCTCAAGCGGTTGCCGGGGCTGGGCTTTCGTTCGTCCGAGCGCATCGCGTTGCACCTGCTGGTGGAGAAACCGGCGCGACTGCCGGAACTCGTGCGGGCGCTGGAGGAGGCTGCGGGGGCGGTGCACCGTTGCACGCGCTGCGGAAATCTGGCCGAGGCGGAGTTTTGCGCCGTATGCGGCGACGAGCGGCGGGAGAACGGGGTTTTGTGCGTCGTCGAGCACGTGCCGGACCTCGTTGCGATCGAACGCAGCGGGGCTTTCCGCGGCCGTTACCACGTGCTGCACGGCAAGCTCTCCCCAATGCAGGGGGTCCGGCCGGAGGATCTCAACCTGCAGTCGTTGCTCAACCGGATCTCCGCTGGAGAGGTGCAGGAATTGATTCTGGCCCTGCCCAACGACGTCGAGGGCGAGGCGACCTGCCATTACATCACCGAGCATCTGCCCAAGGAACCGGCGGTCCGCACCACCCGGATCGGCTTCGGTCTGCCGAGCGGCGGCGGGGTTTTGTACGCCGATGCGGTGACCCTCAGGAGCGCGCTCGAGGGCCGCAAAGGCTACCACTGATCGGGCGGGCAGCGGGCTGGGAAAAGCTTCGACTCCCTCGGTGTGGGAAGGTGATCCTCGCGTCACACCTACGCGGGCCGGCTGGGCGCAGTTCGTCCGGTTGTCCCGCCCCAGCACCATGAAACAAACCAGCAGTTCGTTCCTGTCGCGTCTCGCGCGTTTTGGCGCGGGGCTTGTTCTCGCGGCGTTCGCTTTGGCGACGTCCGCTTCCGCCCAAGGCACCGGCTCGGTCGCCGGTTCCGTCGTCAGCACCGCCACCCGCAACGCCCTCCAGGGCGCCGTCGTCAGCGCTCCCGCGCTCGGCCGTTCTGAGCTCACCGACAACGCGGGCGCGTTCCTCCTACAGGGAGTGCCGGCCGGCACGGTGCAACTCACGGTCTCCTACGCCGGTTTCGAGGAGCGGAAGCTCACCGTTACTGTCACGGCTGGCCAGGTTGCGCGCGCCGACGCCGAGATGAAGACCGCCCAAGCCATCGTGATGGATGCCTTCACGGTCGCAACCGTGCGCGAGGGCCAGGCGCTCGCCATCACCGAGCAGAAGAACGCCTTGAACGTGAAGAACGTCACCGCGTTCGACGAGTGGGGCATCCTTCCGACCCAGAATGTCGGCGAACTCGTGTCCCGCATGCCCGGCATCACGTTCACCACCGACGAGGACAACCTCATCAACAACGTGAGCATCGGCGGTCTGCCCGCGAGCTACACCCGTCTCAACATCGACGGCATGTCCTCCACCGGCGTCGGCGGCGACGGCCGCACCGCCACCCTCCACTCGTTCTCGGGTGCCATGTACGAGCAGGTCGAGATCATCGCCGGCCAGACGCCCGACAAGCGCGCCGACTCCTTGGGCGGCCAGCTTAACCTGAAGACGCGCTCGCCCCTCGCCATGTCGGAGCGCCGCCGCGTGACGTACACCGCCGCCACGCGCTATTTCCCCTCTTGGTCCAAGCGCAACTACGAGGTCTCCCAGCGCCCGTGGCGCCCCGACCTCACGGCGAGCTACACCGAGGTCTTCAGCGTGGGCAAGGGCTCCCGCAACCTCGGCTTAGCCGTCACCGCCTCCTACCAAGAGGTGCTGAACCCGCACGATTGGGACATCAATCTTTACGAGACGACCACGAATCCCGTCGCCCAGTGGCGCGATTACACGCGCATGAGCGGCCTCAACGACCGCTTCCTTTCCGCGATCAGCGCCCGCGCCGACTATAAATGGTCGGAGTCCACCCGCGTTTCCTTCCGCTACCTTTACAACGCCGGTTCCGAGCCGTTCTTCAGCTACACCGCGATCAATCCGTGGATCGCCTCCAACCTTACGGTCAACGATCCGGTCACCAACCCCAACGGCGGCATCCGCGCCGGCTACACCGCCCAACGCATCGAGATGCTGCCGGTCAACAACACCACGCTCCAGCCCGGCGGTGTCGCGGTCGGCGCCTCGCAGATGCGCATCAACCCGCAGCGGTACTCGTTCACCAGCAAGAACCCGACGGGCACGCTCGCGTTCGAGCACAATTGGGGCCGTTGGAAGGTCGATCACGCCTACCGCTGGAGCAACACGCACTGGGATTCCGGCGCCGGCCGCGAGCGCGAGAACGGCACCGTCTCCATGCGCACGCAGGGCGCGGTCGGCTTCGTCCTCGATTACTCCAACCCGTTCGGCCAGACGTTCGTCCAGACCGGCGGTGCCAGCGTCTACGACGCCGGCAGCTACCGGCCGTTCGTCACCGCCGCCGCCTCGGCCGCCCAGCCCGTGCCCCAGACCTCGGTCGTCTTCAACAAGCGCGACACCGTGACCGACACCAACGAGGTCACCGCCAATGTTAACGCCTCTTACCTCCTGCCGATCAGCCATCCGGTCACCGTCAAGGCCGGCCTCGAGTCGGTGAACCGCCGCGTCAACAACCGCCAGGTGTATCCCCGCCGTTGGTACGGTGTCGTCGGTTCGGTGCTGCCCTCCGACGGCCTGATGCCGCTGACCGAGTTTGAGCGTCAGAACGGCGGACGCCGCCTGCCGGTGGTCGACCCGGCCTACATCAGCACCACGCTGGGTAATGCGGCCCTTTGGTACGAGGACGTGAATTTCACCGCGACCAGCCAGTACACCAACCGCCGTATCCTGGAGGAGGGCGTCGACGCCGGCTACATCCAAGCCACGTCACGCTTCGGCCGGCTCACGCTGCTGGGCGGCGTCCGCAAGGAGTGGGTGACCACCGACACCTTCACCTATTTCCGTGCCCGCACCACGCCGATCGCCAACGAGCCCGACCACTTCAAGCGCGCCGCCCTCGACTACCAGAAGCTCTCCAAGGATGGCGATTACGCGAAGGCCTTCCCCAGCATCCACGCCGCCTACGATATCACGGAAAACCTGAAGGCGCGCGCCAGCTGGTCCACGAGTTACGGCCGCGCCGCGCTCGCCAACCTGATCACCGCGCCGACGGCGAACGACTCCGCCCGCACGGTCACGATGGGCAACCCGGACCTCAAGCCGCAGCTGGCCAACAACGTCGATCTGAAGCTCGAGTATTACCACAAGAACGGCATGGTCTCGGTCCGCGGTTACAAGAAGGACATCAAGGACTACATCGGCGCCTCCGGGCGCTCGGGCGAAATCATCGGGGTGGGTGGCGACAACGGTTTCGACGGTCTCTACGAGGGCTACGAGATCATCCAGGCGCGCAATCTCGGCACCGCGAAGTACAAGGGGCTCGAGTTCGACTTCCGCCACCGGCTGACCTTCCTCCCGGGAGCCTTGCGCGGCCTTACGGTGCGCGCGAACTACACCTACCTCAAGACCGAGGGTAACTTCGGTGGCACCATCAACCTTTCGAATGGTCAGCTCGCCGGTTTCATCCCGCGCTCCTACAACGTGGGTTTGATGTACGCCTACCGGAACTTCGGTGCGTCCTACGACGTGAACTACACTGGAGGCTGGCCGGTCGTTTACAGCACCACCTCCGCTGCGGGTAACCGTTTCCGCGAACCGTGGACGGTCATGAACGCCGGCATCACCTACAAGGTGCACCGCGATGCCACCGCGTTCCTGAGCGTCAACAACCTCGCTGAGGAGGGACGCCGTGAGTACATCTTTGACCCCTCGCGCGTTCGCTCCAACTGGACGATTCCGCGCACGCTGAAGTTCGGCGTGAGCGGACAATTCTGACGTCCGCGGGC
>JBEGJD010000331.1:0-3880 GCA_041184765.1 Verrucomicrobiota bacterium
CGACTACTGGCAGTCGCGCCTGCCGGTCTGGACGACCGCCAAGGACGACGAGGGCCGCCTCTGGTGGAACACCATCCCCGCGCTCGGCGGCGACACCCCCGAGACCGCGTACTACAACGGCCTGCTTTCCCCGTACCTCTTCGGCGTCGCCAACGTCGGCAAACCCCGCACCCAGGTGCGCAAGTACCGCTGGAGCACTGTCACCAACTACTCGTTCACCGAGGGCATGCTGAAGAACTTCAACGTCGGCGGCTCGATCCGCTGGGAGGACAAGGGCTCGATCGGCTTCTACGGCGCCGCGCCGTCCCAGCTGCCGGGCTCTTTCAAGGGTGTCATCCTCGAGCTCGATCCCAACAAGCCGATCTACGACCCGGCGCGCTACTACTACGACTTCTCCGTCGGCTACCGCACCCGGCTCCTTGGCGACAAGGTGCGCGCCAACGTGCAGCTCAACGTGAAGGACGTGTTCGAGAACGGCCGCCTGCAGGCCGTCGCCGCCAACCCCGACGGCTCCATCTACGCCTGGCGTATCAAGGAGCCGCGTCAGTTCATCCTCACGGTCGGCTTCGACCTCTGACGCACCAGCGTCCCCGTCTCTCCAGGCGCGCCCTCACCGGGCGCGCCTTTTTTTGCGCCGGCATTCTCAGATCCGGGCTCTGAACCACGAATCAGGAAGCCACCACGAAACACACCAAAGGCACGAAAGGGAGCGAGGCGCGGCATGAAAGAATTTCCGAAAAGAGGCCGCCCACGGAAGGCACGGAAAACGCGGAAGATTCAGGCGCTGGCAGCGGCACGATTCCCTGTAGCCGGGGTTTGGCGACCCCGACCTATGCAGGAACCGCGATAGCCGAAGGCTTTTCGTGCTCCGCGGCGAACGGCCGCAGCTACAGGGGATGCCTTTCGTCCGGAAAAGCCGTAACGATTTTCGTGGAGAAACGCGTGCGATGTAGCCGAGGGCGTTTACCCGCCTCAGGCGGGCCGGCCTCGGATCTTCGGAAACTCTTTCCGCCAATTCCCACTCACTCCCTCTCACCTTCACCCGCTCCTCCCGGCGCGGCGCAGCCCGGACGTTGCTTCGTTTACAGCGGAGCCGCGCTGGGTGTTCCGTGGGCAACTCCCCGCGGTTTTCCTTCAGAATCCCATCAACCTCACGCCATCAATTCATGGCGCAGGATCGCCAGTGCGCAGGTCGCGGCCGTCTCGCACCGTAGCGTGAGCGGCCCGAGCGTCACGGGCTCGAATCCGGCCGCGGTCACTCGCGCGATTTCCGCCGGGGAAAAATCCCCCTCGGGTCCGATCAGCCAGATGGCCGTGCGCGGCGCTTTGAGGCCCGCGGCCGCCCGGGCCGCCAGCACCGCTTTCAGTGAACGCGCCCCGGGGTGCAGACTCGCGACTAGCTTCAGGTCCTGACCGGCTGCCGCGAGGCAGGACTCGAGTTTCTGCACGGGCGTGATCTCCGGCAGGAAGGGATTCCCGCATTGCTTGGCGGCCTCGAGCGCGGCCGTGCGCCACTTCTCGACCTTCCCCTCCGAGCGTTCGCCCTCGAGGTGCACCTGCGTGCGCTCCGTCTCCAGCGGCACGATGCGCGCCGCGCCGATCTCCGTGGCCTTGCGCACGATGCCGTCCATCGCCGCGCCTTTCGGCAACGCCTGCGCGAGCGTGATCGCGCAGGGCAGGGCGGGGTGCTTTCGCGACGACACCACCCGCAGCACGGCACCCTGCCTTCGGTCCGCCGCCAGCTCGCAGATCCATTCGGCGCCGCCGCCATCGAACGCCACCACCGGTGCTCCAATCCGCGCGCGGTTCACCGTCACGAGATGATGGGTCTCCGCGGGCGAGAGCGTGATCTCGGTCACGCCGGCCGGGGGCGGCGCGCAATGGACACGGAAGTCGGGCATCGACGCCGGAGTGTCCGCCGCGCCCCGCGCGCGTCGAGGGAAAATCCGGAGCCGCGCGGTCGCGCCTTGCCGTCGCCGGAGGCGCCGTGCTTCGGTGCCGGTAATACCACCCCATGGACCGCATGCTGCGCACCGTCCTGCTGGCTGCTTTCGCTTTGCTCGGTGAAAACCACCTCCCCGCTGCCGAGACAGCACGGGGTTCCGCCGGCCCCGTCGTCGAGTTGCCCGCGTTCGTCATCACCGAGACTAAACCCGGCGGCGCCCCTTGGCGTTACGCGCGCGCGGAGGGCTTCGAGATCATCTCGCAGGTCGGCGACGATTCGACGCAGGCGGTGTTCGAGGCGCTCTGGCGCGGGCCGCGTCTCACGCTGCCGCCCGAGTTTCACCCGCGGATTTCCACACCGACTGCCGTCATCATTTTCGACCAGGATCCCGACCGCGGCAGCGGACCGGGCGCATTGGGTTCCGTGCGGCTCGCCACCGAGCAGTCGTCGCACTGGACCAACGTCATCAAGCGCACCCTGCCCGACCGCGAGGTGTTCAGCGTGAACCTGCGCGGCCGCTACTTCACCCGCTCCTCCACGTTCCGTTTCGACCTCCACACCCTGCTGCGCCTGCGCACGCCCGCGCCGCCGCCCTGGGTGCACGAGGCGCTTTACGGGGCCTACGGGATCTACCGCGAGGGGATCGATTATCCGGAACGCGGGACACATTCGAGCATCGTGCGCGCCTTGTGGTGCGAGGAGCGCGAGCTGATGCGGGCGGAACAACTCGCCGGCCCCGCGCTGGATTTTTTCCTCACGCCTCCGGAAAAGCGGAAGGGAACGCTCGCCGCCCCGCCGCCGCTGCTCAACGCGATCGCCGATCCCGTCGGGCTTTGGCAAGGCGGTCTGTCGGGCGACACCCGCGCCCCGGCGGAAAACGCCCGCTGGGCCGCCACCTGCGCGCTGTTCGCCCGCTGGGCGCTTTATGCCCGCGATGGGGCTCGCCGCGATGGTTTCTGGCGGCTCGTCAACGCGTCGTCCTCGCGGCCCGTGGACGAGACGGTCTTCCGCGAATGCCTCGGGCTTGGTTTCGCTGAGGCGAGGGTAGAGCTGGCGTGGTACCTGCCGATCGCGATCACCGAGGTCGCCACCCGTGCCGTGGAGCCGCTTCGTCCTCCCCGCCTCCAGATCCGTCCCGCCAGCACGGCAGAGGTGGCCCGTGTGCGGGGCGATTGGGAGCGCGGTGAAGCAGCGATCCTCGCCGGCTCGCATCCGGAAATCTCCGCCCGCTACGCCGCGCAGGCCGGGCGTACCCTGCGCACCGCCCACGCCACGAATCCCGAAGACCCCGAGTTGGCCGCCGCACTCGGGCTCCTCGCGTTCGAGTCCGGCGACAATGCGCGGGCGCTCGAGTTGCTCACCGCCGCCACCGCCGGCGGGCAGGCGCGGCCGCGCGCCTGGTTTACACTCGCGCACCTGCGGTTGCTCGGCGCGGGGCCGGCCCGGGGCGGCCCGCCGCTCACCGCCGCCCAGGCGGCCCCGATCCTCGCCGCGCTGCAGGAGGCCTGGCGGTTGGAACCGGCGATGGCCGTCACTTATGAGTTGCTGGCGGAACTGTGGCGCCGCTGCCCGGAACTGCCGCCCGCCGACACCCTTGCCCGCCTGCGCGAGGGCCAGCGGCGGTTTCCGCGCGACACCCGCCTCCTGCTCGCCGCCTTCCGCGCCTGCGTGGAACGCGGGGCCCGCGTCGAGGCCCTCGCCATGCTCGACGAGGGCCTGCCGCTCGTCACCGACCCCCAGATGCGGGACCGCCTGCAGCGCACCCGCGACGCCCTCGCCACCGCGGCAGGGAAGCCGCGATGTAGTCCGGCCGTCGGGGAATTTAGCGTCGACAGCCCCCGTGCCGATTTTACCGTCCGGCGTCGGTTCGCCCGGGTGGCGGAATTGGCAGACGCAGTAGACTCAAAATCTACCGACGAAAGTCTTGTGGGTTCG
>JBEGJD010000332.1:0-6140 GCA_041184765.1 Verrucomicrobiota bacterium
GACCTCGGCCGCGGGTGTGAACCAGCGCAGCGCGAAGCCGCCGGCTTCGAGGGGGTGCGCGAACGCCGTGTCGGAGAGGTTCATCTCGCGGGCGACAAGGCGCATCCACGATTCGTCCGCCGGCCCCGCGCCCGTCCAGACGGCGGCCGGATTGCCGGCGAACGGCCGGTCGGTGAAGGCGTCGACGACGTGCAGAATGGTCATGGAACCGATCACGATGCCCGGGATCGCCGATGGCAAGCGGCCCGCCGCCATGGACGGATCGGCGCGCCCCGCGGGTGGACGACGAGTTGACCCGAAGGATCACGAATGACTCCGGATCTGGTGCAGCCGCGGCCGCCCATCGCGGGTCGGGCCGAAGCCCGCGGGGGCCGCAGGCTTTCGCGATTCGCCCGGAGTCTTCCAAGGCGGATCAAGGATGGTGCGCGCGGGAATTTGCTTTGCGGGGCGCGGAGGCGGGGGGTTGGCTGCGGCATGGCTTCAAGGACGGCATTGGTCACGGGCGCCTCACGCGGCATCGGTCGCGGGATCGCCCTCGAACTGGCCCGCGCGGGCGGACGCGTGGCGATCAACTACGCGGGCAACGCCGAGGCGGCGGCCGAGTCGCTCGCCGCGGTGCGGGCAGCCGGTGGCGACGGTTTCACGGTCCAGGGTGATGTCGCGGTGGCGGCCGACCGCGAGCGCATGGTCGCGGAGACGGTGGAGCGCTTCGGGCGCATTGACCTGCTGGTGAACAACGCCGGCGTGGCACCCAAGGTGCGCGCCGATCTGCTTGAGGCGGGCGAGGAGAGCTTCGACCGTCTTTACGCCATCAACCTCAAGGGCCCTTTTTTCCTTTCGCAGCTGGTCGCGCGGCAGATGCTGCGGCAGGAGCGCGATACCGAGGGCTTCCGCGGCCGCATGGTGAACATCACTTCGATCTCTGTTTACACCGCTTCGATCAACCGTGGCGACTACTGCATGGTGAAGGCGGGGCTCGCGATGATGACGAAGCTCTTCGCCGACCGCCTCGCGAACGACGGCATCAACGTCTACGAGATCCGTCCGGGGGTGATCGCCACCGACATGACGGGCGGCGTGAAGGCGAAGTACGACAGGCTCATCATCGAGGACGAGCGTGGCATCACGCCGATCCGACGTTGGGGACGCCCGGAGGACATCGGGCGCGCGGTGCGGGCGATCGCCGAGGACCGCTTCCCGTTCTCGACGGGCGCGGTGTTCGACGTCGACGGCGGCTTTCACCTGCACCGCCTGTGAGGCGGTTTCAGCGGCTGAACCGCGGATGGATTCGGCGCGGCCGCGGGTGTTTGGTCGCCGTGAAACCGTTCCTCGGTTAAGATTTTAGCCACGCGCTCTTCCTTTATGCTCTTCATTTGCCAGGCGGGTTTCGAAGCGTTGCTGGCCCGCGAACTGGCGGAGGGCTTCGGGCTGGCCGCCGTCGAGCAGGGTCCGGGCTGGGTCCGGGTCACTGCGGACCAGGGTCGTGCGGCTCCGGCTGACGCGGCTTTTCCTCAGATCGCGCTGCCGGCACCGGTTGAAGTGCGGGGCGAGTCGGTCAACCAGCTCGCCGCACGGGTTGCGGACTTCTTCCTCGGCAGCCTGCGCGGCGAGCGCGTGGAAACGGCGTGGTCCAGCGTGTGGACCGGACCGGCCGAGTTGGTCGGGTTGGGGCGGCGGATCTCCGCGGTGGAAGCGGCGTTCGGTGAAATCCTAAAACGGAAGCTCGCGCGGGTCGCCCGTTTGGCGACGGCGGAGCGGCCACGGGGTGTCGACGGCGCACCGGCGCGCGGGTTATTCGTGCATTTCACGGATTTCGGTCGTGCGTGGGTGTCGCGCGAGGCCGTCGCGTATGGCCAGCGGCGGATGGCGGATGACGAGCAGGCGCCGTCGCGTTCGTACCTGAAGGTCGAGGAAGCCTACGGCTTGCTCGGGCGTGAACCGTCGGCCGGCGAAACCGTGTGCGACCTCGGGGCCGCGCCCGGTGGCTGGAGCTACAGCGCGGCGCGGCGTGGTGCGCGCGTGATCGCCATCGATAACGGCCCGCTCAAGGGCGGCGCACTGGGTCATCCGGGCATCGAGCACCGGCGCGAGGATGCCTTCCGTTTCCGTCCCGTCGAAGGCGAGCGGCTCGATTGGCTGTTTTGCGACATGGTGGAGGAACCCCACGAGGTGCTCTCGCGGATCGTCACCCCGTGGCTGGCGCAGGGCTGGTGCCGGCGGTTTGTCGTGAATCTCAAGTTCGGGCGCGTCGACCCGGTCGCGCTCCTGCGCGAACTGCGGTCTTCAGGTTCACCGTTTGTCCGCCACGCGAGGGTTTTGCGGGTCCGGCATCTCTACCACGACCGCGAGGAATTCACGGTGGTGGGCGAAGCGGCGATTTGACCACGGCGGGGAGGGTGGCGTGAGGCGGAGGAGCGGCTTTCGTTGCTCCATGCCGAGCCGGCGGCATGTTCTCGCGCGGTGTTATCCGCCGAGCACTTCCCATTGATTGCCGTCCGGGTCCCTCTCTCTGTCCCATGAATTCCGTGTTCATCGAATGGTTCGGCTACGGGGCGTCCGTGGTCGTCGGGGTCTCCTTGCTCATGACCTCGGTCGTGCGTCTTCGCTGGATCAACCTCGCGGGGTCGCTGCTTTTCACGGTCTACGGCCTGCTGATCACCGCCTACCCGGTGGCACTGCTGAACTTCTCCATCGCGCTGATCAATGTCTGGCACCTCTCCCGGATCCACCGCCGGCGCGATCGACTGGTGGTGGTGCCGACGGAACCCGGAAACCCGGTGGTGACCGAGTTTTTGCGCCACCATCAGGAAGGTATCCGCGGGTTCTTCCCCGGATTTTCGGCCGGTGCCGACCCGGTCGATATCGCCCTGCTCACGCTGCGCGACGCCCAGTTGGCGGGGGTGATTCTCGGGCGCCGAATCACGCCTGGCATGCTGGTCGTGACCCTCGATTACGTGGCGCCCGAGTACCGTGATTTCAAGGTAGGCCGCCACATCTTCATTGATAATCCCGCGGTGTTGCGGGGATTGGGTGTCGAACAGGTGGCGGCGGAGGCGTCGACGCCAGCGCACCTCGACTATCTCCAAAGGCTGGGTTTCAAGCGGGGCGAATTCAACGGACGCGAAATGCTGGTGCGGTCGTTGCAGGATTTGTGTCCGCCCCCTGGCGTCGGGACGTGAATGCCGGGCCACGCCCGCGCTTGCTCCAGCTTTTCAGCCTAGATTGCCGCCGGGCGGGGTTTGCTCGCGTTTGTCCGGCACGTCCTCGCTTCTGGTGACCAACAGCGAAAACCCCGCCCTTGCGAAACTTCACCCCGCCGCCCACCGTCCTTCTTCCGTCGCCCATGAATCCCAAGTTGCCCCTCTTCGCTGTCCTTCTCACCGCGCTGCTCACCTCCGGCTGCGCCACGCGCAACACCGCCAGCGGCGGCAAGGAGACGTCCCTGCTCGCCGGAGCGGTGACCTACTCCAGCGATTCGTTCCAGCCCGTCACGCCCACCACCGTCAACGCCGATACGTCCAGCATCGTCGGCAAGAACGGTCCGTCCGGCAAAAAGGTCACGCTGCTCTGGGGGCTCATCACGCTCCACGACTATTGAGCGGGACGCTGATTCGCTCCCGACACGCCGCGACCCCGCCGTCGCGGCGTTTTTGTTGCCCGGCTCCCGCGCGCGCCGCACGTTCGGCGCCGCCATGACGCCGCCCGCCACCCAACCGGACGCCGAGGGGGCCGCGGGCGCCAACATCGCCCGCCACCTCGGTCTCATGGCCGCCACCCGCCCCGGCGCCACCGCGCTCAAGGTTCCGCGCGGCACCACGACGGATGGCGGGATCGACTATCTCGCGCTCACATTCGCCGAGCTCGACGCTGAAGTGGGCGTCTGGTGCGCGCGCCTCGACGCCTCCGGGCTCCGGCCCGGTGACCGGACATTGGTGATGGTGCCGCCTGGTCTGCCGCTCATCGCGTGCGTCTTCGCGTTGTTCAACCGGGGACTCGTGCCCGTCGTGATCGATCCCGGCATGGGGCTGGGCAATTTCCTGCGGTGCGTCGCGGCCACCCGCCCGCGGGGGCTCGTCGGCATCCCGGCGGCGCGCCTCGCCAGCCGCATCTTCCGGGGGGCGTTCCGCTCGGTCACCGTTCGCGTGCCGGCCAGCGGCTTGCTCACCGGGCGGCTGACCCGTGCCGGCGAGAGCGCTCCCGCGCCGGCGGTTCGTCCGACGCGGGCCGCCGACCTTGCGGCCATCCTTTTCACATCCGGTTCCACCGGTGCGCCCAAGGGAGTGCGCTACGAGCACGGGATGTTTGAGGCGCAGGTGCGGCTGATCCGCGCGACTTACGGGATTGAGCCAGGTGAAATCGACCTGCCGCTCCTGCCGGTCTTCGCGCTGTTCAATCCGGCCCTCGGGATGACGACGATCGTGCCGGAACTCGATCCTCGTCGCCCCGCCGCCTTCGACCCTGCGCGCACGATCCGCGCGATCCAGCAGGAGCAGGTCACGAATTCGTTCGGCTCGCCGACGCTTTGGCGCCGCCTCGCCGCCGAGTGCCGTGCGCAAGGCGTGACCTTGCCCTCATTGCGCCGCGTCCTGTGCGCCGGCGCCGCCGTGCCCGCCGACCTTTGGAAGGCATCGCGCGAAATGCTTCCGAACGGTCGCCTTCACAGCCCGTACGGCGCCACCGAGGCCCTGCCCGTTTCCTCTGTTTCGGCTGAGGAAGTGGACACCGGTTCCGTGCGCGGAGCCTGTGTCGGCCGGCCCGCGCCGGATGTCGAGGCGCGCGTCATCGCCCTTGGTGACGCGCCGATCCCGTCGCTAGCCGCGGCCCGCCTCCTCGCGACCGGTGAGATCGGCGAGATCATCGTGCGCGGCCCCGTCGTGACCCGTGAATACGATGGCCGCCCCGATGCGACCGCGGCGGCGAAGATCCCGGATGGCGCGACGGTCTGGCATCGCATGGGAGACTGCGGCTACCTCGACGCCAACGGCCGGCTGTGGTTCTGCGGTCGTAAAGTCGAACGCGTCGAAACGGCCTCAGGCACGTTGCACACCGAGCCCTGCGAGCAGGTTTTTCGTGCGCATCCCGCCGCCGCGCGGTGTGCCCTTATCGGCCTCGGGGAACGCCCGCGGCAGGAGCCGGTGATCGTCGTCGAGACGAAGCCGGACGGACCGGACGCGGCGCGGGCGCTCGCCCGCGAGTTGCGTACCCTCGCCCGCCGTCACCCGCACACCGCCGGGATTCGGCGATTCGCCTTCCATCCGCGCTTCCCGGTCGACGTCCGCCACAACGCCAAGATCCACCGCCTCACCCTAGCCCGCTGGGCCGCCCGCGCCCGGGTGTACGACGGAGGTGAAGACGCGAAAGATGGATGAGCCCACGACGACTTGGGTGATCACTAAACCCTCGAAAGATACGAAAACGGAGTTGGGCCCACGGAACACCCGCCGTTGTCGAGCCTATGGCGGGCCGGTCCGGAGCACGCGGAAAAACCACCGCCGCCGACCGGTTGGTTTGAAACATTTACTCCATTGTAGAGATCTGCGGTTCTCTGAACCGGGCAGTTCACCACGGAGTCACGGAGGTACAGAGTACCGAGTGAAGACCGAACCATGCGACCTGAATCTTGGGCCTGTGGATCGGACTCCGTGAACTCGTCGGACCTCTGTGCCCTCTGTGTTCCAACTAAACTTCCCTTCGGTTGCGGCGGAGCTCCGCTGCGTCTGTAGGGTAAAAGATCCGCGGTTTCGCGCTGAGTGTTTCGTGGTTCTCACCGGCGCCGCACGCGTTCATCCGTGGTTAACGCTACCGCACCGACTCGCTTGATACTTTCCTCGCCATGACCGCGCCGTTCGATCCGCCGCCACCCGACGCCCGCCCTGTGCTGGTGACGGGCGGCACCGGGTTTCTCGGGCGTCAACTCGTCGAGCGGCTGCTCGAGCTGGGCCGCGTCGTGACCGTGCTCGCGCGCAACCCGGCGCCGGACCTCGAACGCCGGGGCGTGCGTTTCGTTCGTACTGCTCTCGACGAAGAGACCGCGGTGGCGGCCGCGTGCGCGGGCATGGGCACGGTCTTTCATGCCGCTGCCCGCGTCGGCGTCTGGGGCCCGCGGGAGGAATTCTTCCGCGCCAACGTGCTCGGGACGC
>JBEGJD010000333.1:0-2502 GCA_041184765.1 Verrucomicrobiota bacterium
GCGATGGAGTTACCGCAAGCAAGGCCGGTCAACGCGCAGCCGACCCGACGCGCCCTTCGCTTTCCATCGATGGAACGGGAGACGGCGACGCCGCCGAGGCTTCCTTGCCACGGCGCGGCGGGACAAGCGAGGGTCGCGCGGCATGAAGCCGTCCGCCTCCGCGCCGCGTCCCGTCCTGCATCTGGTCGCGAACAGCCACCTTGATCCGGTGTGGCTCTGGGAGCGGCGCGAGGGACTGGATGAGGCGATCTCGACGGTTCTCACGGTGCTGGAGCTGATGCGCGAGCACCCCGGGCTGCGCTACATCCGGGGGGAGACGCTCGTGTACGAGGAAGTGTTGGCGAGAGCTCCGCGCGCGTTCCGCGAGATCCGGCGGCTGGTGCGCCTCGGGCGATGGGACCCCGTGGGCGGGACGTTTCTGCAACCCGACATGAATCTCCCGGCGACCGAGACGCTGGAGCGGCATTTCACGACCGGGCAGGATTTCCTCGAGCGACACTTCGGTCGCCGAGCCTGGGCCGGCTGGTCGGCGGATTGTTTTGGTCACACCCCTTTTCTCCCCACCATCCTGCGGAAACACGGGATTCGGGCCTACGTCTTCGGACGGCCGAAAGTGGCCGGCCGGGAAAGCCTTTTCTGGTGGGAGAGCCCCGACGGCACGCGCGTCCTGGCGGCGACGTACGCTACGGGCTGGTACGGCTGCGAACGGGACGAGATGCCGGCCCGCCTCGCGGACGCGGCGAAAGCAGCCGCCGGCACCCGGACGGGACACGTCTTCGTTCCTTTCGGTCTGGGAAATCACGGCGGTGGACCCACGCGACGGCATCTCGCGGACATTGAGGCCTGGGCGCGGAAGAATCCCGCGGTCGAGGTACGGTTCTCCACGTTGCACGACTACTTTCTGGCGATCGAGCAACGCCTCCAAACGGGAGATCTCCGTCTGCCCGTGGTCCGAGGTGACCTCGGTTTCTGCCTCCGCGGCGTCTACGCGACCGCGCTCCGCGTGAAAGCAACCTACCGGCGCGCCGAGGCCGCGGTGATCCGGGGAGAAAAACTCGTCGCGATGCTGCCGCCCGCCTCGCGCAAGGGCCACGCCGCGCGGCTGGACGCCCTCTGGCGGGGCGTGCTGTTCAACTCGTTCCATGACATCTTGCCCGGAACCTGCACCGAGACGGCCATGGGCGAACAGCAGGACGAACTGGGCGCGGTTCTGCATGGATGCCGGGACATGGAGCGGGAGGTTGCCCTGACGCTCGCGCGACCAATCCGCATCCGCCCGCAACCCGTCCCCGCCGATCATCCGAGCGCCTCGCGATTCCTGATCGTGAATCCCCACGCCCGACCTTTCCGCGGCGTGGTGGAGCTCGCCGGAATGCTGGACCACCGGCCGATCTGGGCCTACGCGAACCGCCCGGGTGAGGTGCCGCTAGAAGTCCGCGATCAGGACGGACGCCCGGTCGGGTTCCAGGAACTGGCACCCGGACACAACTTCATGCGACACCTCCCGTGGCGGAAACGAGTGGCCGTCGAAGTGACCCTGCCACCGCGCACCTCGCGGGCCTTCACGCTTGGCTGGGTTGAGGGCGCATCGTGCCCCTCGGTGCGTGGAGCGGTTTCGGCAGCACGAGGAGAGAACACGATTCTCAATGGAAAGCTCCGGGTCACCGCGAAACGCGGCGCTGAGGGTCTCCGCATCCTCACGTCCCACGGCCCCCTTCTAGCCGGGACCGGCCTCTCCGCCATCCTCGTCGAGGACCCTTACGGCCCCTGGGGCGGGCACTACGAGGAGCCCGCATCGCTGAATCTGAGCCGCGTGCTCGAGCGGTGGAAGATCGTCGACCACGAGGTCCTCGCGAAAGGCCCCCTGCGCGGGACCCTCTGGTGCCGGCTCGCCGGTCGGCGGTCGCATCTCGACCTCCACATCCACCTCGAGCGCGGACAACGCCGCGTGCTCGTCGAGGCGCGCCTCCTTTTTCTGGAGGAGAAGGCGCGTCTGAAGCTTCGGCTGCCGGGCTGCTTCCAGGCGGACTTCCGGGTGCCGGGCGGAGTCGTGACGCGCGGCCCGCAGGGTGAGGTTCCCGGTGGCCGCTGGGTGCGCGCGCGGGATGCCCGCGGTCGGGCGAGGTTCCTCTTCGCGTCGGACGCGCTTTACGGATTCAACCTGGACCGCGGGGCGCTACACGCAACGGTCGCCCGCTCGTCACGTTACACCCTGGATGTGGAAGAGGCCAACGCGCGGCTTCCCCGCGGTGAACCCGTGATCGACCGCGGGGAATTCCGATTCCGATTCCTCCTCGGGGCCGCGGATCGCCCAGTCTTGGCGGCGGCGGAATTCTTGGAGGAACCACCCCTCGTTGCCACACTGCCAGCGCGGCTCTGAGCATAGCACCGGCTGTCTTCACGTTACTCCGGCTTCCCGGTTCCGCCTCCGAGGTACTTGCTGGGCTCGGGCTCGTCGTCCGCCTTGCCTTCGTAGGCGTGGACCGACCAGGCGGAGTCGGC
>JBEGJD010000334.1:0-4680 GCA_041184765.1 Verrucomicrobiota bacterium
GACCTCACACCGAGCGACGAGACGGGGCTCTACCTGAACTACTGGCTCCAACAGACCTATTTCAGGAAGGTCACCACCAACGGGCAGCAGAATCAGCGCAACCTGCTGAAGAACCTGCATCCCAACCAGAGGCAGTTCACTATCAGCTTTCTCCGTCGTCAGGAGGGGCCGGTGCTGCCGTATGGCTATGGGGTGGAGGCGATCGACCTCCCGGCGCCGAAGCTGCCCGCGCGTTTCGAACCCACGGGCCTGGATTTCGCGCCGGATGGATCGGTCTACGTCTCCACCCGCACCGGTGGCGTGTGGCGCCGGAAGGGCGACCGCTGGTCGCTTTTCGCCGAGGGCCTACAGGACGTGAATGGCGTGCAGGTCGCTCCGGACGGGCAGGGTGTGTACGTGATGCAGAAGCCGGAGCTCACCCTCCTGCGCGACACGGACCACGATGGACGGGCGGACGTGTATGAGACCGTGGAGGACCGCTTTCGTTTTTCCGGCAACTACCACGAGTTCGCCTTCGGACCGCGCATGAACGCGAAGGGTGACCTGTTCTTCTCGCTCGGACTCAGCGCCAATGGAAACCACCCGACCACAGGCTACAGCCAAAACCAGATGACCTCGGCGCTCGGTTATCGCGGTTGGGTCATGCGGCGCACGGCCGCGGGGGATTTGATTCCATTTGCCTCCGGCCTCCGCTCTCCGGCCGGCATCGGCATGAACGCGCGGGACGAATTGTTTGTCACCGACAACCAGGGGGATTGGGTGGCCGCCTCCTACCTCGCCGCCGTCGAAGCCGGCGACTTCCTCGGGCACCCGGCGTCCGCCTGGGATCGCGCCGAGTATGGCCTCACGCCGGCCGTGCTTGATTACCGGAGCAATGCGGCCACCCCGGAGAAGGTGCCGCCGTTGGATCTGGAGTCCTTGGCCAAAATACGCAGGCGACCGGCCGTCTGGCTCGCGCACGGTGATCTGACAAACTCGCCCGGGCATCCTTCTTTCGCCCCCGAGTCCGGGTTTGGTCCGTTTGGCGGACAGGCGTTCATCGCCGACATCGCGCATCGGAACATCGTCCGGGTGGCGCTGGAGAGAGTCGGCGGAAAATACCAGGGCGCCGTTTTCCCCTTCCTCCGTCCGTTGCGCAGCGCGGCTTATGCTACGCGCTTTGACCCGCAGGGTAATCTTTGGGTCGGGGCCGTGGGGCGGGGCTGGGTGACGGGCGATCCCGCGATCGAGATCATCCGGCATGATCCGCGCGCGACCCCGTTCGAAATGCATCACATCGCGCTGACCAGGGACGGATTTGAGATTCATTTCACCGCGCCACTCGGGGCGCGAACCCCGGCCGCGTCGGACGTGGCGATCACGGAGTTTCAATACGAGTACTGGGGCACCTACGGCTCGGAGCGCTTCCGGGAAGCCTCGGTGCCGGTCGGCGACGCGCATCTCTCCGCCGATCGCAAGATCCTCACCCTCCGGCTTCCGCGGAAAGCCGGGTATATCTATGAGCTGCAGCTGCCCGAACTGGTCGCGCAGTCCGGTCTGAAGCTGGCGAACAACTTCGCCTATTACACCCTGAACGAGCTCCCGCCATGAAGCGCCTCTTGTTTTCGTGGTTCCTGGTCATCGCGGTCTCCGCTAGGGACGGCACCGACCTCAAGGTGGGCGACACCACCCTCGTGCAGCGGTGTGTGCTCAAAGGCCAGAAATCCACCCGCATGATCGCCGTGGGGCAGCCCGGCGGCTTCAATTACGCCTTCGATGCCCTGAACTGCGCTCCCGTCGTGGTGTGGTCGGGTGGGTTTCTCGATTTCTCCGGGGAAACCAACGCGCGCGGCGGAAACGGCGTCAAGGCGCTGGGGGTGCCACAGGCGCTGGGCGCCGATCCGGTGCCGTTGCGGATTGGGAATCCCGACGCCATGCCGGCCTCGGTTCGATTTCGCGGCTACCGGCGCGATGGAAAAACCGGCGCTCCCACCTTCCTGTTTGAAACAGACGGGGTTCCGGTGGAGCAGCAGATCAGCTCCCCCGCACCTGGGGTGGTGGACCTCGTGCTGCATTTCCCCCGCGCCGGCGCCGCGCGGAAGTTCTATCGGATCGACCCCGCTCCCCACCGGCAATTCTCCCTTGGCGCCGGTTTGCGCTGGAGTGGCCCGGGCGTCATCGAGATTCCGGCGGAACAGACGCATGCCCGGATTACCCTTCGTCCCGCGGCGCCTGGCGCGACCTTTGTGCGCGAAGCGGAGTCCATGTCCGGCGCGGATCTCTTCCTCAATTTCTGCAGCGCGTGCCATTCCCTCGACGGCACCAAGCTCATCGGTCCCACCTTCAAAGGCCTGTGGGGAAGGGAGGCAGTCGTGACGCGCAACGGCGTCAGTGAAACCATCACCGTCGATGCCGGCTACGTCCGGGAATCGATCCTCAAGCCCCAGGCGGCAATCGTGCAAGGCTATGAGGCGGTGCCGATGGCCGACTATTCCGCCGTGCTGACCAACGAACAGATCGGGAGCCTGCTCGATTTCCTCCGTGGATTGAAGTGAATCCACGCCCCATACCCCGAACCGACGCGGTCTGGAACCAGATGCTCGCTTGCAGTCTGCCATGCCGATGGCGGTGCTCCCTGACGCCACGGCACCGAGCCTCCGAAGTCGATCCGGCGCACCAAGTCGGTCAAGATGCGCTTAGCGGCGCGGCGCTGTTCGTCGGCGAGGGCAAGTCGGGTTCGCGCAGCTTCTTCCCACCCTGTGAACACAGGGTAGGCGCGCGGCCGATGTGTCGGTAATCTTGCTCAAGATCGATCGGAACAAGCGCAGGCGGAGTCGCGGGGCGCCGCCGACGAAACCCCGTTGCCAACGCTTCTGCGAGTCCGGCGTTCACCCTCTAGCACCCCCTGACCAATCAGCCCTACTCCTCATGAAGTCCCTTGCACTCCTCGGATACCTCCCAGCGTTGGTCGCTCTCGGAGCTACCGCCTCCTTTGCCCAAGTTGCCCCTACGCTCCCGGCTGCTCCGAGCCCGGTGACCGTGCTTTCCCCGTTCGAAGTCGCCGCCGATCAGGACAAGGGTTATGCCGCTTCGTCCGCCCTCACGGGCACGCGCACCAATGAGAAACTCGCGAATCTGCCGAACTCGATCACGGTCATGACGGCCGATCTGCTCAGCGACTTGGCGATCACCGATTTCTACGGCGCGGTCGATTTCGCGGTTGGGGCGGAGAATGTCTACAACGACGCGGGCACGGTCGGCACGCCGATCGCCTCCTACGGCACGCAGATCAATTTTCGCGGCATTCCCTCCACCCACATGCTCCGCGATGGCTTTCCGTGGTTTGTGCCCGGCGACAACTACAACACCGAGCGGATCGAGTTTGCCCGGGGGCCCAACGGCCTGGCCTACGGCGACATTGATCCCAGTGGCACCATCAACGTCACCACCAAGCGCGCCCAATCCCGGCCCAGTGCGAGTACCACGGTGCGGTATGACAATTTCGGCACGCGGCGTTACAGCCTGGACATCAACCAGCCGCTGCACCCCCGTCTGGCGGTGCGGCTCAACGCGCTGAACTCCGATGTGGAGCAGTTTCGGCAGCGGGCGAATCGTGGCTACCAGGGCTTCGCGTTGGCGGCGCGCTGGGAGCCTTTTCAGAACCGCCGGACCCGGGTCGACCTAGGCTACGAGGGCGGTAACACGCGCCTGTTTTACAGCACGCTCCAGCTTTCGGATACGACCACGGCCTACGTGCGCGGCTCCGGCACCAGCGCGGCGGATGCGGACCCCGTTGCTCCTGGCGTGCAAGCGAACGGCGTGGGCATGCGCCGCTTCTCGGCCCCGGGCGCGGCCCTGCGCGTCCATTACGACATTGGCGGCACGATTTACGACATGCAGTCGACCGCGACGGCGACCTTTCGGAACTCCGTCGTCATCACCAGCGCAACTGCGGCGTCGGGCACCGATCCGCAGAATCCGCGGCGACTCCCCCTGCTGCCCGCGTCCTACAGTCTGAGTCCCGAGGGCAAGGATTGGGCGGGATCCGACAATCGCTCGGATACGGAGTTTTACGGCTACAACCTCGAAGTGGCGCATGCGTTAGGTGATCACCTGAGCGTCCTCTTCGGGCATAACGGTCAGGCCAACGACACCACTCGCATGCAGGCGGTTTTCAACGGCGGGGCCAGCACGCTCGGCACGAACATCCGCGGCTTTTTCGTCGATGTGAATCGCGTGCTGCCCCATCCGACCATCCCCAACGCCACGATTCCCAACCCGCGCTTCGAGCAGCTCTATGTTGCCCAAGCGCCGCTCTATATCACGGACGGCAACAAGGCCGTGGGCTGGAGGACGTCAGCGGTCTACGACGCGAAGCTGCCGTTCTGGAGTTCGAGTCTGCGGCTCGTCGCCGGCGCCAGCTACCGTCGGGAGCGGAACTATTCCAATACTTTTCGCTACGCGCTGACCCAGCAGGAGATCGCGCGTCGCGGGTTCACGGGGACCGCGGCCACCTTCGATAACAACCAGGTGCATCCGATTCACTATCTCGCGGACGGCAACAGCGACGATGCGCTGCGACTGCGGGTGATTCCGGGCGTCACCGGATTCTATCGCACGACCGCGCAGCCGCGTTTTGACCAGACGCTTGGCTCGGGGAATCTCACCGCCCTCGGGACCTTCTTTAAGGAGCGACTCCAC
>JBEGJD010000335.1:0-4418 GCA_041184765.1 Verrucomicrobiota bacterium
CTTACGCGCTCCGGACCCTTCAAGGTGCGTTCCACGGAGAAGGTGACGTGGGTCTTGATGACCGGCGAGCCATCGGGCGCGGACGAACGCCGGACGACGATGTCCGTCACGCGGCCGCGGATGATCGCCTCGGCCTCAGCGACCAGCTCGGGAAACGTGGGCGGGATGACGCTGGTGGCGCGGGCTGCCCGCGTGGCTGCGAGGAGGAGCATCGCGACAAGCAGGCCTTGGAAAAAAACGGCGCGGGTCATGAGGGTGAGCTTCATCGGGAGACCGCGGTGGGAACGAAGAGTTGCGCGGAGGCGGAGTTATTTCGGCGCCGCGGGCGAAGGCGGACGGCGGACCCGACGCGGGGCGCCGCCCGGTGTTTCAGGAATTCCGGCGGTTTCGCCAGGAATCGACGATCTGCCGGATGGTCTCCTCGAGCGACTGGGTGATGTCCCAGGACGGGAAGTGGGCGCGCATTTTCCGGAGATCGCTGTAGTAGCAGATGTGGTCACCGGCGCGGTTCTGGTCGACGTAGGTGAACACCTGCGGCCGGCCGGAGAACTTTTCGGCGATCTTGAACGCCTCGAGAATGGAGCAAGAGTTGGCCTTGCCACCCCCGAGGTTGTACACCTCGCCGGCGCGGGGGGCGGCGACGAACGCCGCCATGAAGCGGGCGACGTCGAGCGAATGGATGTTGTCGCGCACCTGCTTTCCTTTGTATCCGAAAACACGGTACTCGCGCCCCTCCAGATTGCACTTCACGAGGTAGCTGAGGAACCCGTGCAGCTCGACCCCGCTGTGGTTGGGGCCGGTGAGGCAGCCGCCGCGCAGGGCACACGTGGGCAGGCCGAAGTAGCGACCATACTCCTGCACCATGACGTCGGCCGCGACCTTGGAGGCGCCGAAGAGCGAGTGTTTCGATTGGTCGATGGTGAAGGTCTCCGCGATCCCGTGCTCGTAATGCGGATCGGCGTAATCCCAGCGCGTTGCCAGTTCCCGCAGTGAAATGCGATTCGGGGCATCGCCGTAGACCTTGTTCGTGCTCATGTGCACGAATGGTGACTCCGGACAGGCCAGGCGCGCGGCCTCAAGCAGGTTAAGCGTGCCCACCGCGTTGGTGTCGAAGTCGTCGAAAGGGATCGCTGCGGCGCGGTCGTGGCTCGGCTGGGCGGCGGTGTGCACAATCACGGCCGGCCGCACCTCCTTAACCAAGCCCAGCACGCCGGCGCGGTCGCGAATATCGAGTTCGTGGTGCACGAAGCCTTTCAGCTCCGCCGCCAGCCGGCTCTGGTTCCAGCGGGTGTCGCCCTGCGGGCCGAAAAACACCGCCCGCTGGTTGTTGTCCACGCCGTGAACGGTGTAGCCCAGCTCCCGCGTGAAATAGGCGCAAACCTCGGAACCGATAAGGCCCGAAGATCCGGTAACGAGGAGACGCTTGCTCATGGGGAAAAACTGGCCGCCGCGTCGCGGCGGGCGCGAGCCAGAATTGCCGCGGCGGCGAGGAGGCATCCGAGGTGCGCCGCAAGGGCGACCCAGTCGAGTTGGTGATGCATCCGCGGGTAAGGGGCCGCATTCACCCAGGTTGCGAGCCACAGCATCACGAGCGTTTCCGGAAGCTGGAGCCAGGGCACCGCGGGATGAGCGATAATTCGGGCGAAACGGCCGCCGTCTTTGGCCGCGACCCAGATGTTCAGGCCGATCACGGACAGAAACAAAGGATGTCCGCATTCCCGCATCAGCCCAAGCGGATCGCCGCCCCAATAGGTCACGAGCAGCACGGCCGGCCCGAGCAGCAGCACCGCGGCCGCCATGAAATGGCGCCGAATCAAGCGCTTTGCGGACACTGCCGCCGCGGTCCAAAGGCCGAGGCCGAGCGCGAAGGGGAGCGAGTTCCACCAGAGGAAAAGCGTCTTTTCCGCAGGTGGAGATGCCTCGTGGGCCGAAGTGAAGCGGAAATGATGGAACGATCCGGAATCGGAGAACAGGTGCAGTGGCACAAAGGTGTTCGCAAAGTTCATCCATCGCGTGCGCAGCCAACCGTCCCAATCCGTGAGCTGGGAGTCGGCGAGAAGCCAGTAGCGCATAAATCCGCCCTGACCCGCGAAGGGCGTGTCGGGGAGGTGCGGCATCAGCGCTCCGAGCAGCATCCACGGCAGGACGATCGCCGCCGTCGCGGTGGCAAGGCGGATGACCGCGGCGGCCATTTCGGCAGGTCGGCGCGGAGCGAGCACCACGGCGGCTACGGCGAGCCATGGGGTCCACAGCAGGACCAGGGGATGGAAAAGAAATCCGACCCCCGTCGCCGCACCCGCTAGGATCGGACGGCCGGCATGGAGGAGCGCAAACGCCGTGGCCAGCCAGGCGGTAGCGGTCCACTTCGGCCAGGTGAACAGCACCTCGTGCACGCCGAACGGTGCCAGCGCGGCCATTCCGCAACCGAAGAGGGCCCAGCCCGGCCCCGTGAGCGGAAGCAGCAGCAGGAAAAACGCGACGAAAACGCCGGCCGAAAGCACGTGCTGCGTGACGCGGTAGGCCGCGAAGCCCTGCGGATCGAAGGGGGTCCACACCTGCTCGGCGTGCACGTCGGGCGGGCGACCGCCGGTGCCGAGCACGACCGGGATGGCGGCCAGACCGGCGAGTGGACCCCGGCTGAAGAACGTCCAAGGATAGTAGAAGCGTTCGGTCGCAGGGGAGGCCGGCCCGCGGATATTCGCCGCGGCCTGGACCGCGTAAAAACTAAACCGACTGTCTATCCGATCGCTGAGCGCGAAGTTGCGCGACACCGTGCCGCGGAACAACTCACCCGCCGGACCCGCGGAGTAGGCCGCGCGGGCGGTGACGGCGCCCGCCACCAGCGCGGCTACCGTCAGCGCGCGCGCGAAGGGGAGGTCGAGTTTCAAATCGAATTTCCGGCGTCGTGCGGCGAAGCCAACCGCCAACCAAATTCCCGCGGTAAAGAATGTGCCTGTCACCGCGGGCCGGATCCACGGTCCGAGCGCCCACACGCAGATGCCCGCCGCGGCCAGCGCCAGCGGCCCTGCGCCGAGAAACCAGATGCATCGCATGGCGGAGCTCGCGTCGCGCGGACCGGCAAGCAGGCCCGGTCCCCATAACAGTATCAGTGTGAGGGCGAAGGTCGTGGTGAGCTGAGCGAGCGACCAGGCTGACTCCAGCTCCGGTGGCCACGAGCGGAACGGATGCGAGAAAGCGATCCAACCGGTGTGCGCTGCGGTGCGATCCTCTGCGATCAGCCGCAGCTCGCGCGCTTCGGGCGGCCGATCAATCTCCCATAGAGCCCATGTTTCGCGCGGATCAGTGAGCGGACAATCGATGCGGTGAATCTTCCCGGTGGGGTCGCGCCATTCGGCCCAAAGTTTGATTCCGGCATGGTGCGTGTAGCCGGCGACCGCCGCCCGCGCGACCGAAGTTGAGGTGCGGAACCACGCGGTTTCCGCGCGTCCGCGGTCTCCATCGCCGTTCACATGGGAGGTCGCGACCTCCAGGGCTCCGAGTCGCAGTGTGTCCGTTATTCCCGGCAGGGTGCGTGTCGCGGCAAACTCCCCCGTCACCCACGGTCGTCCCGTCGCCCCGTCGGCCCGCGGTAGACCACGTGGCGGAGGAATGAGTTCAAGCACGGGCCCGCGCAAAGCGCCGAGCAGAAGGGCGAGGCCGCCCGCCAGCCAGAGAGCGCGGAAAATCGGCGGAGTGCTCATGGCTTCGCCGCTCGCCCCGGGTATTCGAAGTACCATCCGTCGGGCAGGGTCCTGATCTGCGCCGGTACACCGCGGCGGATTGCGTCGCAGTTTTCCGTCCACCGGTGGTCGGTTGGGGCGGGAATCACGAAGTGGGGCGCGTGTAGCGCGAGGCCGAGCGCGCACAGGCCACGTGCGGTCCAGGCCACGGCGCGTTGCGCCGCGCGGAACTCGAGGATGACGAGCCAGGCGACGAGCACGCGCGGGATGTAGAAGTAGCGGTCGCCGTTCACTAGATTGTCGTCCTGCCAGAGGTCGGCGCGCACCCGCCAGGCGCAGGCGGCCGTGAGCAGGAGGAACGCCGCCACGAGGTACGCATTCTGCATGCGTTGGGGTCCGGGCCGAAGCGCGAGCGTGAGCAGCATCGCGAGGAACACGCTGCCGCCCACCGCGTGCGCCCAGACGGGCAGCGCGCGCACCGCCTCGGGGCCGAAAAACGTCCACGTCACCAGTCTGCTACCGAGCACCGAGAAAAACATCAGCGGACGCAGCGGCTCACCGGCGCCGTAAAGCGCGGCACCTGCGCGGAGCGCGAGCGAGCCCTGCACCGCGGCGCACGCGGCGACGACTCCCATGGCGAGCCACGCATCGCGGTCTTTCTTCCACCAGGCGCGCCAGGCGAACAGCGGGGCGAGCACGGCGGCGAAGGGGCCGTTCAGGCCGACGACTCCGAGAATC
>JBEGJD010000336.1:0-3811 GCA_041184765.1 Verrucomicrobiota bacterium
GCTGATGGGCTTCCAGGACGACCTGCGGCTCGAGCAGGACTGGAAGCCCATCAGCAGGTCGTGCGCGGGCATCTGGCCCCCGGTGAAGAAGTATCGCGACATCCAGTCGCTCGGTCCGCGCGAAACGAAGTGGTATGACAGCCGTGAGTGGGTGAAGATGTGGACGAACAACAGTCCGCCGGGCTTCAGCCAGCGGGCGACGTTCGCGAGGAGCCGCTGGTAGTTCTTCATGTGCTCGAACATCTCGACCGAGACGACGCGGTCGAAGCGCGCGGGCTCGAGCTCGAGGGCGTTCATGTCGCGGGTGAGGATGGTGAGGTTGCTGAAACCACGCCGGCGGGCCACGGCCTCGATGTGCTCGCGTTGCGTGGCGGAGTTGGAGACGCCGGTGATGCGGGCCCGGGGGAACTTCTCCGCGAGGTAGAGCGAGAGGGAGCCCCAGCCGCAGCCCAGCTCGAGTATTTCCTGACCGTCAGTGATGCGGGCGCGCTCGACGTAAAGGGCGAGCATGCGCTCCTCGGCCTCGTCGAGCGTCTCTCGGCCGGTCGGGTAGAGGCAGCCGGAGTATTTCAGGCGCTTGCCTAGGCAGTACTGGTAGAAGCGGGTCGGCACCTCGTAGTGCTGCTCGTTGGCGGCGCGGGTCTCCTCGGCGATCGGCCGGGTGCGCAGGTCGGCGATGTAGCGGGCGCGGTCGTAACCCGCTTCCTCCCGGATTCGTTGGGCGAGCAGGCGGCGGATGCCGAAGCGAATCAGGGCGTCGGGGAGCAGGTTCTTCTCGAGCAGGGTGTCGATCATGGGAAAACGAATCAGGCGGCCGGGCGGCGCGGCGGGCGCGGGAAGAAGACGCTGGTCGTCTCCTGGTAGCGGCGGTAGGCGTCGCCCTTCGAGCGCAGGCTTTGCTGCTCGGCGAGCGGCACGCCGGTCACCCGCAGCAGGAGATAGAGGATTACGACCGGTCCGATGATGGCGGCCCAGCCTCCGGGCGACGGCAGGGCGAAGAGGAAGAACGCGACCCAGATGAGCCACTCAAAGAAGTAATTGGGATGGCGGCTCCACCCCCAGAGCCCGCGATCACAAACCCGGCCGCGGTTGGCGGGATCGCGCTTGAAGGCCGCCAGTTGAGCGTCGGCGATCGTCTCCCCCGCGACCGCGAGCAGCCACAGCGCGGCGCCCGCGATCTCCAGCGGATGGAAACCCGGCGCGGGGTTGCGGGCCGAGAGGAGGAAACCCACGCCGAGCACCACAACCGACAGCGCCTGGTATTGGAAAAACCGGAACATCCTGAACGCGAAATCCACGGCCCAGTCGCGCCGCAGCGCCGCGTAGCGGGCGTCCTCGACCGGATGGTGCCCGGCGACGCGCACGAAAAGATGGGTGCCGAGCCGAACGCTCCAGACGGTGACCATCGCGGCGAGGAGCCACCGGCGGGCGGGCCAGCCCGTGGCGGTCGCGGCGTAGAAAAGAGCGAGCACGGCGAAGGCGTATGACCACGCCACGTCGACGACGCCGTAGTTGTCGAGCCGGCGGGAAAGCAGGTAGACCCCGGCGAAGGCGCCGCCAAGGCCGGCCAGTGCGAGGAGGAAGAGGGCGGGCGCGGTCATGCGGAGGTTACGCGCCGGCGGGCGCGGCGGACGCCCCGGATAATCGGGCGGCGGCGCGGCGGAGCAGCGGACGCGAAGGGAGGTAGACCGCGACGGCGAGCAGCGGGGCGGTGAGCAACCAGGCGGTGAACGCGTGGACGCCGGCCCAACCGAAACGCGCGAGGAACTCCGGGACGGACGAGTCGCGGAAGGCCGTCAGCATCTCCCCGATGGTGAACGGCCGGCCGGAGGCGCCCCAGACCAACTCGCCGGCGCGCACGTACACGAGGATCAGCGCGAGCTGCACGGGGCCGAGCAGTTGGTTGAGCGTCTGGAGCACCGGCTGGTTCAGCCGGAGCGCGAGTCCGACGCCGAGGTTGAGCAGCGCGGTGAAGCCGAGGAACGGGAACAGCGAGCAGACCGTGCCGGCCGCGAACGTGACCGCGAGACGATCGGGCGTGACACCGAGCGTCAGTTGCCGCCGCACGGGACCGGTGATCCGGCGCCGCCAGAAGCTTTCGCGCGCGACGGGCGCCGTTCCGGCCGGTTCCATGCGCTCAGGCGAGCAGATAGACGCCGACCCCCGCGGCGCCGAGCAGCACCGGCAGCAGCACGCTGCCCGGGTTGCGCCGGGTGAAAACCGGATCGAGCGGACCGTTGGCCGGCACGGCGAAAAGTTCGCGCAGCATGTAAACGGCCATGGCGATATTCCCGAGCGCGATGATCGCCACGAACCAGCCGATGCGGGCGGCGGCGGACTGCTCCTTCCATGCCACCCAGACGTAGAACGCGATGAACGCCCAGTAGGCGTCGAACAGCGTCGCGATGAACCACGGATGCGTGAAGACGTCGCGCGGGATCGAGAAGATCGGCGTGTGCAGGCTGGCCCACGTCGTCACCGCCAACATCGAGGCGATGACGACGATGAAGAGGGCGCGAAGGAAGATGATCATGACGCGGGACGCGGGTCGGCGGTTCAGAGCGCGGCGTTGTTGGGCCGCGTGTGCACGGTGTGCACGACCGAGATGTTGCGTAGGGCGAACGCCGCCTCGCAGTAGCAGAGATAGTAGGTCCACTTGCGCACGAAGCGCTCGTCGAATCCGAGCGCCTGCACGGCGTCGAGCCGCGCATGGAACGATTCCCGCCACAGCCGCAGCGTGCGGGCGTAGTCGGTGCCGAAGTCCTCGAGCCGGTGGAGCACGAAGCCGCCGGCGCGCGCGAGCAGGTCGTTCATGCGGTTCACGGAAAGGAGCAGCGAGCCGGGGAAAATGTGCTTCTGGATGAAGTCGACGCCGCGGCGGAACTCATCGTAGCGCGAGTCCGGGCAGGTGATGAATTGCAGCGCGGCGATACCCTCCGCCGGGAGCACGCGGGCCACCATTTCGGCGAAGGCCTCCTGGTTGCGATGGCCGACGGCCTCAAGCATCTCGATCGAGACTAGCTTGTCGAAGCGGCCGGTGATGTCGCGGAAGTCCTGCAGGCGCACGTCGACGCGGCCCGTGAGGCCGGCCTCGGCCACGCGCCGCACGGCGAGGTCGTGCTGCTGGCGGGAGATGGTGACGGTGGTCACGCGGCAGCCGTGGGTGCGCGCGGCGTGGAGCGACCAGCCACCCCAGCCGGTGCCGATCTCGAGGACGTGGTCGGAAGGGCGCAGGCGGAGGTGGCGGCAGAGGGCTTCGTTTTTCTCCCGCTGGGCCTCCTCGAGCGAGAGGTGCGCGGCGTCGGCGGGCCAGCGGGCCGACGAGTACATCATCGAGGGATCAAGCCAGAGGGAGAAGAAATCGTTCGAGAGATCGTAGTGCTCGCTGATGTTGCGGCGTGCGATCGAGCGGGTGTTGGGGCGCAGGAGATGCCGGACGCGGTTGGCCATCCGCATCAGGTTGAGCCGGGCCGTCGCGGCCCGACGCGAACCGGACAGCGTGGGCGCGTCGTCGACGTTGCGGACGAAGTGCGCGATGACCGCGGTGAGGTCGGGGGTGTCCCAATCGCCGTCAATGTAGGCCTCGGCGAAGCCGATGTCACCCGACCAGAAGCATTTTGAGAAGAATGACTCCCGGCGCACGCGAATGACGGCCGGAGCGGAAATATCCTCGCCGATCTCGCGGACGACGCCGCCCGGCAACTCGAGTTGCAGGCGGCCGCGGCGCAGACCGGAGAGGGCGTCGAGCACGACGCGGCGGGCGAAGGACGGGCGGGCCGGGGCCGCGAGGCCGGCGAGATCGGAGGAGGTG
>JBEGJD010000337.1:0-4598 GCA_041184765.1 Verrucomicrobiota bacterium
TTTCCGGACGATAGGTCCGTCCGGAGCCGTCAGTAGCGCCGGGTAACCGTCGCTCCTGTGCGGTCGCGGAAGACGATGTGGCGGCGGTCCGCGTCGATGCGGTCAAAGACAATGCCGAGGGTTGCATCGACGGTTTCTCCGGAGCGAGCCAGGCGCCCGTTGATGACCGCGCGGGCCGGCGTTCCCTGAAATACCCCGCTGATCTTCGCGTTGGCGACAAAGGTGCGGAACTCGACGCTGGCATCGGCTCCCGCCTGCTCGAGGTGGGTGGTCGCCGTGACACCCTTGGCGATGGTGGTGCGGGCAGTGGCCGTTTCTGATACGGACTTCGAAGCCGCCGCGGGCGAGGATGAAGCGGCAGGCGTGGGCGTGGCAGGTGCGACGGCGACTGTGGCGGCGGGAGGGGCGGAAGGTGCCGGCGGCGTAGCGGGTGCGGCCGCGGCGACGGGTGCGGCGCTTTCCGCGACCGCCTGGGTGCGGGTTTCGGTGACCGCCTTGGCCTTGGCAATCGGAGAAGCGGGCGGTGTAGCGGGGGCGGCAGTGGTGGCCTTGGGAGCCGGGGTGGGCGCTGGAGCGGCCGCGGTCTTCGCGGCGGCTGGAGCTGGCGCGGATTTTTTGGTGACCGGAGCCGCCGGCTCAGAGCTGAAGAACGCTGAATAGGCGAGGTAGAGACCGCAGGCAAAAACGACCAAGCCGATGGCTCCGGCGACGAGGAAGACGGTGCGTTTGCCCTTCACCACGTCCCTGGGTTCGGCGAGTTCCCCGGAAGTCCGCACGATCGGCCGGGCCGGCGCCACGGCTTCTTGTTCTGGAGCGGCCACTGGGAAAGGCGGCGGGGTCTTGGCTTTCGCAGAAAGCGAGGCAGCAGCTTCGCCCGGTTCGGGTGAGTTCGCGGTGGAGGAGGCGACTGGTGTCGCCGGCGCGGGTAAGACGGGAGTGGCGTCGTTGCGCGGCTTCAGTTTGAATTTCGAGCCCGGGTCGGCGGATGCCAGCGCGGCGGCGATTTCAGCAGTCGGGGAGGAAGGGGTCTCGGCAATCGGTGCCGGCGCGGAGGGTGTCGGCCTATCAACGGCTGGCGTGGGGACGGGAGCAGGCGCCGACGTCGGGACGGATTCGGAGAGCTTGGGCTTGAGCCGGATCATGGGAGCCGGCGCGGGTGTGGCTGCGACGACGGGGCTTGCGGGTGGCGGTGCGGGCGGCTCGACCGCCGGCGGCGGAACCGCGGTTTCCGCGGCGGCGGGAGCGGTCTCGGCGGTCGTGGTGAGCCTGGGCTTCAGGCGGACCTTCGGCGTGGAGTCAGCCGACGGAGTGGACGATGCGGCCTTGGGTGTGGGGTCGTTGGCTGGAGCCGGAGTTGTAGATTCGGGAGCAGGTGGCGGAGCCGGCGGGGCGGACTCGGGAGGAGCGGAGGAAGCCGGGGTTGCGCGAGGTTTCAGTCGAAGGACCGGCGTGGGCTTCTGCTCTTCGCTCATGCGGCGAGCCAAAGAGGTTTGGCGGCCCCGCTACAGCAAAAACCGAGCGGTGTGGCGCGGTGCGAGGCGAGGAGGAACCGTGCGGTCCCCGCGCAAAACTTTCACTCGCGGTCGGGCGCGCGGCTGTTCACGGTCTCCGACTCGCATTCCATGAAGAAGGTTTTCCTCGTCGCCACCCTGATCGCCCTGATGCCGCTCGCGGGCGGCTGCAGCCTGTTTTCGAAAAAGGCGCGGGCCAAGGAGAGCACCGCGATCGCCGGCGAGGTTGAGGCGACGTTCCGCCAGCGCTGGGTCGACAAGCGCGCGGGAGAACTCGTCGCGCAGGGCGTGGCGGCCGATGCCGCCCGGGCGCAGGCGGGTCGCGAGTTCGACGAGCGTTACCAGTTCGGGCTGAAGAACCAGAAGTGAGCGGGGTGACTCCGCCGGCCGCAACGTGAGCGCGCCTGCCGGACCCACTGCGGAGCAGGCCCGTTCCGGGGCGCTGGCTGCCGCCTTGTGTTATTTCCTTTGGGGCCTCGTTCCCGTTTATTGGAAGCAACTCGGCGCGGTCGATGCGTTGGAGCTGATCGCGCACCGACACGTCTGGTCGCTCGCGTTGCTCGCGGTCCTGATGGCGCGGACGGGCGGTTTCGGTGAGTTGGCGGCGTTGTTGCGCGATCCGCGGGCGGTCGCGACCCACTTGTTGAGTGGCACGCTCCTCACACTGAACTGGCTGGTCTACGTCTGGGGTGTGAACGCCGGGCACGTGATCGAGACGAGTCTCGGGTATTTCCTGGTACCTTTGGTCAACGTCGCCGCGGGCCGGCTCGTGCTGCGCGAAAATCTGCGGCACCTGCAATGGGTCGCCATCGCCCTCGCGGCCACCGGGGTCGCGCTGATGTTCTGGCAGGCAGGCCGGCCGCCTTGGATCGCGCTGGTCCTCGCCGCCACGTGGGGCGGGTACAGCCTTATGCGGAAGCGATCTCCTCTCGGCGCGGTTCCCGGTCTCGCGGCGGAGACGCTCCTGCTCGCCCCGCTCGCGGTCGGGTTCCTGCTATGGCGCCATGTCACCGGCTTTGGCGCGCTCGGACGCGTGGACGTCACGACGCATTTCCTGATTCTCAGCGCCGGGTTTGTCACCGCCGTGCCGCTGCTGCTTTTCGGTTACGGCGCCCGCCGTGTGCGGCTCACGACGCTCGGTCTCCTGCAATACCTAGCTCCCACGGTGCAGCTTGTCATCGGCATCTGGATCTACCACGAGCCCTTCGCGCGCCAACGGTTGCCCGGCTTTGCGTTCATCTGGGCGGCGCTGGCGCTTTACACGATCGACAACCTGCTCGCCTCCCGGCGAGTGCCGGCTTGAGTGCATCCACGGCCTTTTTCGCGCGTCCATTCTACCTCCTTTCCCATGAAAAATACCCGCTCCCTCCTGTTCGCCGGCGTGCTGGCCGGTTTGGTCGCAGCCGGCGCGGCTCGCGCCGCCGCTCCCGCTGCCCCCGGCCCGAAGCCGGACGCGTCCGCCGCGATCGAGAAAACCGACCCCAGCGGGCGCTTCCGCAAGATGCACGAATCGTTTCTCGCGCGGGGCAAGGCGGGCCCCGTGGGCGTCGTTTTCATCGGCGACTCGATCACGCAGGGCTGGACCAAGGCGCCGCACGTCTGGGAGCACTACTACGGCAAGTGGCAGCCGGCGAATTTCGGAATCGGCGGCGACCAGACTCAGCACGTCATCTGGCGCATTGAGAACGGGGAACTTGATGGCCTGACCCCGAAGGTCGCCGTGCTCATGCTCGGTACCAACAACACCCGCACGCACAACGCCGCCGAGATCTCCGCCGCCAATCGCAAGATCGTCGGCATGATCCGCGCCAAGATTCCCGGCGTGAAGGTGCTCGTGCTCGCCGTGTTCCCCCGCGGGCCGCGTCCCGACAAGGACGGTAAGATCACTCCCGACGTGGCCGCCGAGGCCGCGCGGCAGATGGAGATCATCAACGGCGTGAACGCCGAGCTCGCGCGACTCGACGACGGCAAGGATGTCCGTTTCCTCGACATCAACCGCGTCTTCCTTGGGCAGGACGGAAAGATTCCGTTCTCGATCATGCCCGACCAACTCCACCCCAACGCCGCCGGTTACCAACTCTGGGCCGACGCCATGCAACCGACCCTCACCGCGTTGATGAAGTGACCTGCCCCGAAGGGGTCAGGGCGTTCAATGTTCAAACCCACTTCCCATGGGGTCAGGGCGTTCAATGTTTCGGAGGCGAATCGAATCGGTGCCCGGTTGAACATTGAACGCCCTGACCCCATTGGGGAGGAAGGGGAGTCAGGGCTCGCGGCGGAAAATCAGGATGTGCTGGCGCGGGAGCGCATCGATGTTGCGCTCGAAGCGCACGGGGTGGACCGAGAATTCGCGACGCACCTGGGCTTCGGTCATTTTGTGCAGCGGTTTGATCGGGACCTCGGGGTCTTCTCCGCGGTACTCGACGAGTACCAAGCGTCCGCCGGGTTTCAGCGCCCGTGCCATGGCCCGCGCCATCTCGAAGGGATGGTCAAACTCGTGGTACACATCGACCAGGAGAATCAAGTCGCAGGACGCCTCCGGGAGCCGAGGATCGTCTACCGTGCCCAGCACCGGACGCACGCGGTCGGCTACCCCGCGCCGCTCCATGTTCACCATCAGCAGATCGAGGAATACCTGCTGAATCTCCACCGCGTGGATCACGCCGGTGGGGCCGACTTTTTGTGCCATTCGCCAGGTGAAATAACCGCTCCCGGCGCCGATGTCCGCCACGGTGTCGCCCGGGCGAAGCTTAAGCGCTTCGAGTAGGAGGTCGGTGCGCTCCTCCTGCTCGCGCTCGGGCCGCTCCAGCCAGCCCGCGCCTTGATGGCCCATGACTTGGGAGATCTCGCGTCCGAAATAGAATTTCCCGATGCCGTCGCGTGTCCGGCGGCCGTTTTCGTAACGGGCTTCGGCGGGGCGACCCTCTGCGATCGCTGGGGCGGCTACCGATACGACGGGTGCCGTCCCCAGCAGCATAGCCGTCACAAGCGCTCTACCTAATGCCAGAACCCCCGCAAAGGGGTCAGGGCGTTCAACGTTCGGGGACCGAAAACCGCTGGCTCCATTTAACAACGAACGCCCTGACC
>JBEGJD010000338.1:0-5855 GCA_041184765.1 Verrucomicrobiota bacterium
CTTCTGGAACCGCGTCCAGATCTACGACGCCGAGTAAGCGGCGGTTCGCTGGGCCGCGTCAGCCCGGCTTCACGACGAACGGCGCGAAAAACGAAGCTTGCGCCGCGGGGTAGCGGCCGACGAGCCGCACGGCTTCGTCGAGTTGTTCCTCGCTTTGGACGTGCCCCACCGCGTGCAGGCGGGCGATCACGTCGTAGCGCGCATGCGGTACGAGGAGCTCCGTCGCGGAGTGAGCCTCCGCGATCAGCTCAAGGAAGCGTTCCTCAAGCACCTCGAGGCCCTGGCGCGTGAGCGCCGAGACGAAGAGCGCTTCGGGCGCCAGGGTGCGGGCGCGCGAGATCATCGCCGGTGTGGCCGCGTCGACCTTGTTGAAGACGGTGAGCATCGTCTTGCCGGCCGCCCCGAGCTCGGCGAGCACGGCGAGCGTGGTCGCGTGGTGGTGCTCCACGTTGGGATTGGTGACGTCGAGCACGTGAACGAGGAAATCGGCGACGATCACCTCCTCGAGCGTCGCCTTGAACGCCTCCACCAGCCCGTGCGGCAGGCGGCGGATGAATCCCACCGTGTCGGTCACCAACACCTTCTGGTTTCCGCGCAACACGAGCTGGCGGGTCGTGGGGTCGAGGGTCGCGAAGAGTTTGTCCGCCGCCAGCACCTCCGCGCCGGTGAGGGTGTTGAGCAGCGTGGATTTTCCGGCGTTGGTGTAACCGACGATCGAGCAGGTCGGGACCGGCACGCGCTGGCGCTTGCGGCGTTGCACGTCACGCTGCTTCACGACGCTCGCCAACTCGGCCTTCAGGTGCGCGATGCGGTCGCGCACAATGCGGCGGTCCTGCTCAAGTTGCGTTTCGCCTTCGCCGCCCATCGCCCCCTTGCCGCGCTGGCGAGAGAGATGCGTCCAAGCGCGCGTGAGGCGCGGCAGCGAGTACTCCATGCGCGCCAGCGCGACCTGCAGGATAGCCTCCCGGGTGTGCGCGCGGTCGGCGAAGATCTCCAGGATCACTTCCTGGCGGTCGATCACCGCCATCCCGGAAAGTTCCTCCCAGTTGCGCTGTTGCGCGGGGGAGAGCGCCTCGTCGAACACGATCACGTCGGCTTCCTCGGCCTTCGCGAGCGCGACCAGCTCGTCGGCTTTACCGCTGCCCAGCAGCAGCGCGGGGGTCGGGCGACGGAGGGCGACCAGTTCGGCGCGCGCGACCGTGATACGGAGATTCTCCACGAGTTCCTTCAGCTCCGTCAGCAACTCAGCGCCTTCGCCGGCCTCCATCTCCGCCGTCTGGACGCCGATCAGGAAGGCGCGTTCGAGCTTGGCGGGTTTATCGGTCAGGAAGTCTGCCATGAAGAAGGCGAACCGTGTGGGCGCCGGCGGGTGCCGTCAATCGGACGGCGCGAGATCGCGCCGGTCATCCGGCCGCTTGACGGGAGAGGGTGCGGTTTCATTCTCGCGCCCGTGCACCCCCGAACCCTGCTCCTAATGGCCTGCGTGATGCCCGCTTCGCTCCCGGCCCATGTTGATTTCACGCTGCCCCTCGGGCAGGTGACCGCTGCGCCGCTTCCGGCCGCCCCGCTCGGGTCCGGCGCCTGGCGCTTCGAGGTTGATGCCGGCTGGGCCAAGCTGCCCAAGGAAGTCTCGCTCGGGCCGACGCACGGCGGCGTGGTCGTCGACAAAGCGGGCAACATTTACGTCTCAACCGATGCCGAGAAGACCGGGCTCCTCGTTTTTGACGCCTCCGGTCGCTACCTCCGCACAATTGCTCCCGATTTCAGCGGCATCCACGGTATGATGATCCGCGAGGAAGGCGGTAAGGAGTTCATCTATGCCGCCCACGTGAAGGGCCCGCAGGTTGTGAAGCTCGGCCTCGATGGAAAGGCGGAGTGGACCATTGGCATACCGAAGGAGAGCGGATTCTACAACCAGCCGGCCGACCCGAAGGCGAAGGCCACTGCTTTCCGTCCGACCGCTGTCACGGTGGCACCCGATGGACGTATTTACGTTGCTGATGGCTACGGCGCGAGCGTGGTGCACGTTTACAGCGCCGACCGCCGCTACCTGAAGACGATCGGGACACGAGGCGAGGGCGACAACCAGTTCAAGACCTGCCACGGCATCGCGCTCGACACCCGGTTCGGCGCTCCGCGTCTCCTCATCTGTGACCGTGAGAACCGCCGGCTCGTCCACACCGACCTCGATGGCAAGTGGATCGGGGTCGTAACCACCGGTCTACGTCGTCCTTGCGCGGCGTCGATCCAGGGTGACTACGTGGCGGTCGCCGAACTCGAGGGTCGGGTCGCCATTGTCGATAAGTCCGGTAAGGTTGTGGCCGCGCTGGGCGATAACCCCGACCAGAAGCAATGGGCGCAGTTCAAGCTCGCGCCGGAATTCTGGCGCGACGGCATCTTCATCGCTCCGCACGGCGTCTCCTTCGACAAGAAGGGTAACCTAATCGTGCAGGATTGGAACTTCGCGGGCCGCGTGACGATGCTCCGCCACGCGCCGAAGGGCTAAGCACACGTCGGTTTTTCCCAGCGCGTCTCGGGACAGCTGCCCCAAGCGCTGCCCTACTTCTCTTGGCATGCGCGGGGCCCGTTTCTACGACGGGCTCTGCTCATCACCGCTGACCCTGCCGTCCGCCCGCGTTGACTATTGCGGACCACGCGCAGGGGCGGGATGTTCATCCGGTGAATCTTTTTGAACTGAAGGTGGAGTTTCCCGCGGCTGCCGCGGGCTTGGTGGACGACATCCTGCTCGAGAATGGCTTCGAGCGCTGGAGCGTTTTCGACGATGTGATCGCGCGGCGCGCTTGGGTCGCCGGCATCTGCTCCAGCGCGACCGAGGCGAGCGATGACTGGGAGCGCCTTTCTCCGCTGCTAGCTGCAGGGGGTGTGATTCCGCTCGCCGCGCCGGCAGGGCGGGCGCTGAGCGACGCCGATTGGCGTGACAGCTACAAGGCGCACTTTCACCCGTGGCGTTTCGAGCGGCTTCATTGGGTTCCGATCTGGCTGCGCGAGTCCTACGTGCTTCCGGCGGGCGACAAGGTCCTCTGGCTGGATCCGGGTTTGGCGTTCGGCACCGGCAACCACGAGACGACGCGCTTGTGCGTTGAGCGGCTCGTGGTCCGCGCGCGGGAGAAGGGCGTGGGCGAGCGGGTGATCGATGCCGGCTGCGGGTCGGGTATACTCGCTCTCTCCGCCGCGCTTCTGGGCTACGGTGATATCGAGGGTTTCGATAATGACGCCGAGGCGGTCCGGGTGAGCGGCGAAAACGCCGAGCTGAACGGCCTAAACGGCCGCGTCCGCTTCGCGGTCGGCGACCTCATCACCGGTTTGGCAGGCCGGAAGGCAGGCGTGGTTTTGGCGAATATCCAGGCCGACGTGCTCATGCGTTTCGGCAAGGAACTGGTCGGAGCCGTCGCCCCCGGCGGCACGCTGATCCTGAGCGGTATCCTCGCGCACGAGAATGAAGCCGTGCGCGCCGCGTTTTCGAGCGTCGCTTCCGGTTGGCCGGTGGACTTCCGCGTGCTCGGAGAGTGGAGCGACGTGCGCCTGCTGCGCCCGGCCGGGTGACCCTTTTCGGCTAGGCGTCCTTATCTCGCACCTGCGGAAAACGTCCCTCCGGCCGCAAGGATCGCCTCGTGCACCACGGTGCCGTCGACGGCGTGATGACGGATCGCGAGGCGCGGCGAGGCGTTGTCACTTTCGGAAGTGAAGGTCAGGAAGCCACCCTTCAGGCGAAAAAACTTCTGAACGGCCTCGTCTCCAGGGCGTGGGTTGTAGCCGCCGGCGTGGACATCCGATGAGGGGCCGCAGCCGAACTCGCGCGTGCCGGTGGTGGGGTCGATGGAGAAATACTGCCAGTGGCGATCGCCTGTCGCGACGACGAGGTTGCGTTGCGCGCCGAGGAAGCGGCGGAGTTGGTTGCCCTCGTGCGTGAACCCGGCGTTGGCATGGTTGTCGTTCTTGTTGCCGCGGTCGGGGCCGACGACCGGTGTGGGCGTGATGAGCACGCGGAAGGTAGCGTCCGACTCCGCGATCGTGCGCATCAGCCACTCCTTCTGCGCCGCGCCGAGGATCGTCTTGGCGGGGCCGTCTGGGTCGTTGTTCGCGCTGCGGTAGCGGCGACCCTCGATGACCCAGATCTGGACGTCGCGTCCGTGACGGAAGGTGCGGTAGGGGAGAGGCGAGACGGGCGTCTGTTCATTCCAGATCGCGAGGCCCTGCTCCCAGGTGAGCGCTCCGTAGGTCTGACCCGGCCAGCAGTCGTTTTTCAGTAGATCGTGATCGTCGTTAGTGAAGTACGCGGCGGTACGATTGTGGAAGGTGCGTTGGAACGGCACCGCGAAGATCCGGTTCCACTTGAACCGGGCAAGTTCCGCCGACGTCGCCCACGGGTCGGGCTTATCATAATATTCGACGTCCCCGGTGTGCACGAGGAAATCGAGATCCATCACCGCCATCGTCGCGTAGATCTTATGCCCGTTCGCGGAATCATCGCGGCGTGGAAAATCCCCGCAGGTCACCACGGAGAAACGGACGCGCGCCGGGGAGTCGGGTGCCGGGGCCGTGCGGAAAGCGCCATCGACGCTCGCTCCCGCCTGTCCGCCGCGCTCGCGCGAATCCACACGCACATGATAGGCGGTGCCGGGCTTCAGGCCTTTGATCGTGAATTGACGCGTGTGGTCGCGCGCCGTGTGGACGGCGTTCCAGCCGGTGTCGATGGGCCCGCCGCCGTTGGCGGGTGTGAGCACGACGCGCACTTCGCCGGCGGCTCCGGGCAGAGCTCCCTGCATATCCGCGAGCGAGCGGCCGGGTGGTAGCTGCGTGCGCCAGTCCGCGGTTTCCACGATCTTGCGCAGATCGGCCTGCGATAACGCCTCCGGCCGTCGGGCGGCGGCTTTGTCAGCAGCGGTACTCAGCGCTGATTCCCGCGCCACCTCCGTGGCGGCGCGCACCGCTGCGCGGTTTCCGTCCAGCGTGGGTTCTAGGAAGGAGAGGCCCGACCAATTTGCCTCGGGCGATGATGTGAGGCGGGTCCAGATGACGGCGGAGTCGGCGGTCACCTCGCCGATCTTTATACCATTGCCTTGGAAAACCCCGGCGGAGAGCGCGGTGGAAATGACCAAGTAGGGTAGAACGGACAGGCAGCGGCGATTCATAGAGGTGGGGTTGAGTGGCTACCGTGTGCGGATTTCACGTGTGACGGTCCGGATCGAGCAAGCGCAGGTCGATCGATGGTGGTTCTCCGGCCACGATTTCCGCAACCAACCGCCCCGTGATCGGACCGAGGCTAAGCCCCATCATGGCGTGGCCGGTTGCCGCGATCAGGTTGGGCGCGGCGCCGAAGCGCCCGAGGTAGGGCAGGCCGTCCGGCGTGACGGGACGGAGGCCGCGCCACGGTTGGATCCCGGCGAAATCCTCCGGGGTGAAGTCAGGGAAATACCGTGGGACCGACTCGATGATGCCCTGCACGCGGTGAGGTTGGATCGTCTCGTCGAGTCCGACGACCTCCATGGTTCCGCCGATTCGCAAGCTGCCACCCATCGGGGTCACCGCGACGCGCGCCTCGGTGAAGATCGAGCAGAGGTGCGGCAATTGGCGCGGCTTGGGGAGCGTGAGGCTGTAGCCTTTCCCTGCCTGCATCGGCAGGCGCAGGCCGAGTCCACGCACCAGCCCGGGCGACCAAACTCCGCCCGCCAGCACGAATTCATCGGCGGCGAGTTCGCTCTTTGTCGTAAGCGCTGCCGCGAGCTTGCTGCCTTCTCGGCGCCAACCGGTGATCTCTGTGTTCCACAGAAAATTCACGCCCGCCGCCTCCAGCCGCGGCGTGAGAGAGGCGATCAGGCGGGCGGGATCTAGGT
>JBEGJD010000339.1:0-3810 GCA_041184765.1 Verrucomicrobiota bacterium
GTACGTTTCTTCCGGCCGAAAGGCATATCGTGTAGCCGCAGCCGCCCGCCGCGGACTATGCCAGAACCGCGATGGCCGAAGGCTGTTGCGAAGATGGCCGTTTATTGACCGCCCACTTCCCGGTTCAGGCGGATAAATCCGAGGCCCGTGCGACAGGGGCCAACGGAGGCAACGTAGGAACGGCCTGCGCACGGCAAATCCTCGGGATCATCCGTGTGAATCCGCGTCCATCCGTGGTTGAACCCGGCTTGGTGGATTGAACCCGCCGCCTTATGCGCCTCTTTGCGGCCAGTGCCCGGTTGGCCGCGAAAAGGCTCAAGAGGCGCAAGGGCGGAAATTGAACCTAGCCCATTCGTGCGCCTTGGTACGGTCGATTCCATCGACGCATTCGTTGAAGGCGCGGTGCTCGCGACCTGTTTCTCGCTGGGCTCCGGCGGTTCTGACGCGACTGGTGCATTTTCAATCGAGGGCGGGCCTCCGACAATGGGCTGGTTTCGGGCGGGTGGGCGTTCTTACTGCGCGACATGGCTGAAGGCGTGAAACGCGGGGCGGTGGCGGGAACGGCGAGCGGAGTGATAGCCTCCGTGAGCCGGGATGTGGTGCGCATCTGCGGCTTGGCGGCGGTGCGGGCGCGGTTTGCGCGCGATGCCGGTTCCATTCAGCGGCTCTATTTTGATTACGACACGGGCCGAAAGATCGGCGTCATCTGCAAGACGCTCGCCACCTCGCGCCGGGTCTACCGGTGTGTCGAGCCCGCTGAACTGGAGAAAATCGCCGGCACGCCGCATCACGGCGGCGTGGTGGCGGTGGTTACTCCGCCGCAGATGCGCGAGCCAGGGGCCGAAGAGCTTCGCGCGTGGGCCAAGCAGCGCGAGGGGGTGCTTGTGCTCGATCGCGTCGGCAACGTCCACAATCTGGGCGCGATCGCGCGGACCGCCGCCTTTTTTGGTGTCGGTCGCCTCGTGATCTGCGGTCGCGAAGGCGCGGCGCGGCCGGTGGACGCGGCTTATCGCGTGGCCGAGGGCGGATTGGAAGGTGTGGAACTGCACGCTTCCGCCGATGCCATCGCCTTGGTGCGCGCGCTCGTCGCGGCGGGCTATGAAGTCGTGGGTGCGGCGACGCGCGGGGGAAGGCCGGAGCTGGCCCGTTCGTCCGCGCGTCCGCTGGCACTCGTTCTGGGCAACGAGGAGCACGGGCTTGATCCGGCCGTGGCGGCCGCGTGCTCGCGGCTGGTGACCTTGCCCGGCGCCGGACGGGTGGAATCGCTCAATGTTTCGGTCGCCGCTGGCATCCTGATCTGGGAGGCGTGGGCGCGCCGCGGCTGAGCGGATTGACGAGGGAGACTGGCCGGGCGGGTAGGGTGGAAGCATCTTCCTCTCTTTCACCCTTCACCCAGCTCCCACTCTTCCGGTCCGGTCTCCTGCCTTGTCAGTCACGCCGGTGCGCGCTCAGGGTGGCCGCGGAATCCCCACCGTCCATGTCCACCCCGCAATCCTCCCCGTCCTTCGAACCTTTCATCCCGGCGCACGTGGCGATGCGCGAGTTCACGCTGCGCGCCGTGCTCACCGGCACGATCCTCGGCGTGGTCTTCGGCGCGTCGTCGCTCTACCTCGTCCTCAAGGTCGGGCTCACGGTCAGCGCGTCGATCCCCGTCGCCGTGATCTCGCTCGCGCTCTTCCGCGCGTGGTCGAAGACCGGCGGTCGCGACGCCACCATCCTCGAGCACAACATCACCCAGACCGCGGGCTCGGCCGGCGAATCGATCGCGTTCGGCGTGGGCGTGACGATGCCGGCGATTTTGATTCTCGGTTTCGATCTTGAGCTCACGCGGGTGATGCTGGTCGGTCTGCTGGGCGGGTTGCTCGGCATCCTGATGATGATCCCGTTGCGGCGGGCGCTCATCGTGAAGGAGCACGGGGTGCTGAAGTACCCCGAGGGCACGGCGTGCGCGGCGGTGCTCAAGGCGGGCGCCAACGATTCCTGCCGCGCGCAGGCCTCCGCCTCCGCCCAGGCCGAGATGCGCGCCGCGGAGGCCGCCGGGCTCGGACGCTCGGCCGGCGCCAAGGTCGTCTTCACCGGATTTTTCGTGGGGCTGGCCTACAAGACCCTTAACGTCGCGTTCAAGGGCTGGAAGGACGTCCCCGAGAAGGTCTTCGGCGCGCCCCTCAAGGCCGGCTCGGTCGGGGCCGAGATCTCCCCCGAGCTGCTCGGCGTGGGCTACATCATTGGTCCGCGCATCGCGGCGGTGATGTGCGCCGGCGGCGTGATGTCGTACCTGCTCCTCATACCGGCGATCGCGTTCTTCGGTGGCGCGCTCACCTCTCCGCTACCTCCGGGCACCAAGCTCATCTCGGAGATGACGCCCAACGGCATCCGCGGCGCGTACATCCTCTACATCGGCGCCGGCGCCGTCGCCGCGGGCGGTATCATCAGCCTGTTCCAGGCCCTGCCCACCATCCTCCATGGCATCCGCGCTGGCATGGCCGGCCTGTCGGGCGGGAGCGCCGCGGTCTCCGACGACGGTGTCCCGCGCACCGACCGCGATCTCCCGCTCAAGTTCACCGGCATCGGCATCATCGTGCTCGTGACGCTCATCGTTCTCGCGCCCGCGCTGCACATGAACCTCCTCGGCGCGCTGCTCATCGTGCTCTTCGGTTTCTTGTTCGTGACCGTCTCGTCGCGGCTCACGGGTGAGATCGGCTCCAGTTCCAACCCCATCTCGGGCATGACGGTCGCCACGCTGCTTTTCACGTGCCTCGTCTTCCTCCTCGTGGGCTGGACCGGCGGCACGCACTACGTCACCGCGCTCTCGGTCGGCGCCATCGTTTGCATCGCCGCCTCGAACGGCGGCACGACGTCGCAGGACCTCAAGACCGGCTTCCTGCTCGGCGGCACGCCGCGCCTGCAGCAGATCGCCATCCTCATCGGAGCCTTCGCGTCCTCGCTCGTGCTGGGGCCCATCCTCCTGCGTCTGAACGAATCCGCCACGGTCTACGTGCCCGCCGCGCAGGTGGCGCCGGGACTGCGCGTCGACGCCGCGAAACTCGGCGCTGCGCGCGAGGGTCTCGTCGGGCCCCAGGCTAAGGACGACGCGGCCACCTATCGCGTGTGGCACAAACCCGAGGGTCCGGGCGGCCCGGCTGGAAAATATCTCATCAACGACCGCGGCGAGGCCGTCTGGCTCGTCGATCCTGGCATCAACGGTGCCTACAACCGCCGTCCCGACGGCACCGAGGTGCGCAAGTTCGACGCCCCGAAGGCCACCCTCGTCTCGTACATCATCAAAGGCATCCTCGACCAGAAGCTCCCGTGGGCGCTCGTGCTGCTGGGCGTGATGATCGCCGTGACGCTGCAGCTCTCGTTCGTGCCGGCGCTCGCCTTCGCGGTCGGCGTCTACCTGCCGCTCTCGGCCTCGACCCCGATCTTCATCGGCGGGCTCATCCGGTGGCTCGTCGATCGCCGCACGCGGCGGCAGGCCGCGCACGCGCGGATGTCGGAGGAGCAATTCGCGGCCGAGAGCGACAAGAGCCCCGGCGTGCTGCTGGCCTCGGGCTACATCGCGGGCGGCGCGATCGCGGGCATCCTGATTGCGTTCCTGGCGGGTGTGCTGGGCGATTTCGACGCGGCGGTGGGCAAGTGGGCGGAGAAGAACAACCCGTTCTTCGAAGGCCCGCACGCCGACCTGCTGTCTCTGCTGCCCTTCGCGGTGATCGCGGGGCTGCTCTACCTCGTCGCGCGCGAACGCGTGCTCGGCCCGCGGAAGAATTGATCGGCTTCGTTTGCGCTCGCGATCCTTCCGCAGTGCCGGCC
>JBEGJD010000340.1:0-5861 GCA_041184765.1 Verrucomicrobiota bacterium
CAAACCCTTTGCCAATCTCCCATGAAAACCCGACGCCTCGGCCGTACTGACCTCGACATCACTCCCCTTGGCTTCGGCGCGTGGGCCATTGGCGGCGGCGATTGGGTGTTCGGCTGGGGAAGCCAGGACGATCGCGACAGCATAGCCGCGATCCGCGAGGCGCTCGAACTCGGCGTCAACTGGATCGACACCGCCGCCGTCTACGGACTCGGACGCTCGGAGGAGGTCGTCGCCCGCGCCCTGGATGGAGTAACACCCCGTCCCCTGGTTTTCACGAAATGCGGGCGCGTCTGGAACGATCGGAGGGAGGTCGGGAAGGACATCTCAGCCGCCAGCATCCGCCGTGAATGCGAGGCAAGCCTGCGACGCCTACGCGTGGAGACGATCGATCTTTATCAGATTCACTGGCCCGAGCCCGACGAACGCATCGAGGAGGGCTGGTCCGAGATGAACCGCCTGCGCGCCGAGGGAAAGGTCCGCTGGATCGGCGTTTCGAATTTCAACGCGGAACAATTGGCGCGTGCCGAGCGCATCGCTCCCGTCGCCTCGCTCCAGCCGCCCTACTCCATGCTGCGGCGCGAGATCGAGCCCGCCATCCTTCCGTGGTGCGCGGCGCACCGCACCGGCGTCATCGTCTACTCCCCGATGCAATCGGGCCTCTTGACCGGCGCATGGACGCGCAAGCGTCTGGCCGCTCTACCGGCGGACGATTGGCGTCGCGACAAAAACCGCCACTTCCAGGAACCTCTGTTCTCCCGCAACCTGCGTCTCGTCGAGGTGCTACGAGGCATTGCAAATCGCCACGGGGCCACCCCCGGGCAGGTCGCGCTCGCCTGGACGCTCCGCCATCCCGCGGTCACCGCTGCGATCGTCGGCGCACGCCGCGCCGGACAGATTCGCGAACTACTGCCAGCCGCAGAGCTCAATTTGGAACCGTCCGATCTGAAGGCCATCGAAAGCTTTCTCGCCGCGAACCCCGATCAAGCCTGAGCTTCTGCTGAGGGAATTCAGCAGCCGCCGACCGGAGGCTGGAACGGGTTTTCACCACGCGTTCAGCGCGCCGCCCGGAGCAAAGAAGGCGAAGACCTACCGCCGACGCTCCCCCTTCATTCCGTAAGGCGTGGCGGAGAAACGGGTCATTTCACCGGAAACGCGATCAGGTCGATCAGCGCGGTGCGACCGGGGACGCCGAGGCTGCGCGACTCCAGCGCGGAAGCGGCGGGCGCCCGTGCAGGATCATAGTAAACCCCACGGATGTCACCCAGTTCGGCGCGCGCCTTGGCGTCGCCGAGGTAATACGTCGCCTTGATCAGGTTACGGTAGCTCGAACCCGCTTCGTAGAGCGCGGAGCCGATCCGCTCGAAAATCAGCTTCATCTGGCCGCGCGCGTCACCGCCACCGTCGCCATCGATGCCGCCGAGAAAGATCAACGGCACGCCGCCCCCGACATGGCCCACCCGGCAATAGCGCGGCGACACGGTTAGCCATGGAAGCGACAGCCACGCCGCACGGTCCACCGCTGGCGCCGGCAACGCACGCGCCGACGCGATTAATTCAATCTCCGCCGGCAGCGTACTCACCCATTCGATCAACACGAGCGGCGGCACCGGGCCACCGTCAAAACTCGCCGCCACCTCGCGCACCGCCGCCGCATGGTCAGCGAACGGCGCGATGAACGCCTTGATCTGCACCACGTCGGCCTTCCGCAGGCCGAGGTGAGCCAGCGTGCGGTGCAAGCCCGCCATCGTCGCGCGCACCGCCTCGGCGACGTCCGCGCCTTTTTCGGCCTGACCTGACACAAAGACCTTTCCTCCCGACGGCAGCACGGCCGCACCGCCGCGCAAAGTAACCGCCGAGGGGTTTTCCGCGGCCGTTGTGACCGCCTCGAACGCGACCCGACGTCCGACCGTCACCAGCGGCGTGCGCACCATCGTGTAGGCCACGGGCGCGCCCACGAAACGCCGCGCCACGGCCTCGTCCACGACACGCACGTCGGTATCGGACGCAACGAACGCGTTGAGGCGGACGATGCCGGCCGGATCTCCGCCCGCGGTGCGAACCACGCGATCCAGTTCCGCCAAAGCTCCCGCGGCTTCGGTGGACGCGTCGGCCGCAGCGGGCCCCGTGATCGCTCCAGTGAAAACGAGCGGGCCGTCAGTAACGCGGACCGACCACGCTTGGCCGGGTCGGTCCGTCCGGGCACGGCGTTCGATCGGGGCTGCTTCGGAAATCATGGGGGCGGCGCAGAGGAACCAAGCGATTCGGGGCGGGAACCGGAAGGGCATTCAAAAAAACAGCGAGCACAACTCGCGGCAGGCAAGAGCGGACACACCACCATGGGAAATCAGGTTCATACCAACGAATGCCGCTCTGGATGCCTTCGATTCAGAAACAGCCGAGCGCCCTTGAATCCATTCGGCGCCGACGAGTTGCCCAAGGCGACACGTGCGCCGCCTTGGGAATTCGGGCTGGTTTCCGCTGAGATGATGAACACGCTGGTGCAAAATGAAGTTAATCGACCTGAACCGCGATGGCGGCATCGGCGCCAACTCGCTGTTCGTCCAGCTGGGAGGCCTCAACATCCTGATCGACTGCGGTCTCCACCCGAAGAAAGCCGGCCGCACGGCCACGCCGGATTTCCGTCCGCTGCAGGGAGTAAGGCTGGACCTGATCATCATCACCCACTGCCACCTCGACCACATCGGCAGCCTGCCGGTCTTGCTCCGCACGCAGCCGGACGCGCCCGTGATCATGACCACGTCGAGCCGCATGCTCATCGAGCGCATGCTGCACAACTCCGCGAGCGTGATGATGCGCCAGCGTGAGGACGACGGTATCGCGGACTATCCGCTCTTCACGCACGAGGAGATCGACCGCTGCGCGAAACGCCTCACCGGCCTTCCCTTCGGCCACGCGAAGCACTTCCGCGGGGCGAAGGACGAGATCGAGGTGATCTTCCACCCGGCCGGCCACGTCGCCGGCGCCGCGGCGGTCGAGATCCATCACAAGCACCGCGCGATCTTCTTCACCGGCGACGTGCTCTTTGAGAACCAACGGACGCTGCCCGGCGCGAAGTTCCCCGCCGGGCATTTCGACACGATCGTGATGGAGACGACGCGCGGCGCGACGGAGCGCCCCGCCGGCAAGGAGCGCCTCAACGAGGTGAACCGCCTCGTCACGGCGATCAACGACACGATCCGCCGCGGCGGCTCGGTTCTGCTGCCGGTCTTCGCGCTCGGCCGCATGCAGGAGGTCTTCGCGATCCTGCACGACGCCCGGAAATTCGGACGGCTGGCCGAGTGCCCGATCCTCACCGGCGGTCTCGGCGTGGACTTGGCCGATTATTTCGACGAGATCGCGCGCAAGACGAAGCACGTGCAGTTCAGCCGCTCGATTCTGAAGGACCTGAAAGTGCGTCCCACCCCGCGGCAATTGAAGGCCGGCCAGGCCCCCGCGCAGGCAGGAATCTACATCGTGAGCTCCGGCATGCTCGTCGAGCGCACCCCGAGCTACACCCTCGCCTCCGGCATGGTGGGCGATGCCCGCAACCTCATCGGCTTCGTGGGCTACTGCGACCCCGACACCCCCGGCGGCCAGCTCCTCGGGACCAAGCCGGGAGAGGAATTCCTTTTCGCCGCTTCGCATGTGAAGGCAAAGGTGAAGGCGCGGGTGGAACGCTTCGAACTGAGCGGCCACGCCGACCGCGAGGAACTCCTCGAGTTCGCCGTGCAGACGAACGCTCGCAGCATCGTGCTAACGCACGGTGACCCGCCCGCGCGCGCGTGGTTCGCGGAGCAGCTCGCCGCGCAGGCGCCGAAGTCCCGCGTGATCGACCCAGTACCGCTGCAGGCCTGCCAGGTCTGATCGCCGCGCGGTTCCCAGCCGATGCCGCCCGCCTTCTGGGTCCATAACCTCGATCCGTTTCTCGTCCGGTTCGGCGAGAACCTGGGCATCCGCTACTACGGAGTGGCCTACCTGCTCGGCTTCGCCTCCGCCGCCGCGCTGCTTCTGCTTTATCATCGCCGCGGCCGATCGGCGCTGAATTTCAACGGCATCACCGACCTGATCACGGTGATCGTCTTCGGCGTGCTCCTCGGCGGACGCGTCGGCTACTTTCTCCTCTACCAACCCGCCACGCTACTAGCCGATCCTGCGGCATTTTTCCGCGTATGGGAGGGCGGGATGGCGAGCCACGGTGGCTTCGTCGGCGTGCTCGTGGCCCTTTGGTGGTGGTCGCGCCGCCGTGGTCTCCCGCTTTTGCCCGTGGCCGATCTTATCGTCACCGTCGCCCCCGCTGGACTGTTCTTCGGACGTATTGCCAACTTTATCAATGGCGAGCTGGTCGGTCGCGCGACCCAAGTGCCCTGGGCCGTGATTTTCCCTCACAACGAGTTCGACCGGCACCTCGGGAGCGCCTTTCCGCGCCACCCGTCGCAACTTTACCAGGCTGCGCTCGAGGGCCTGCTGCTCCTGGCGTACTTGCAGTGGCGTTTCTGGCGCAGCGACACCGTACGCACGCGACCCGGCGCGCTGAGTGGCGAATTCCTCATCGGCTACGCGATCGTCCGTGTGATCGGGGAACAATTCCGCGAGCCCGACGCCCCGCTCCTGCTCGGGCTCACCCGCGGGACATTCTACTCGCTGTTTCTCATCGTCGCCGGCGCCGCTCTCATCCGGCGGGCCCGCCGCCAGGCCTGAACCGGTCTCAACCGGCAGCCGCCTCGACGGCACGCATCAGCCGGAGCGAGTTGAGACCCCATAGTTTTTCCAAGCGCGCCGCATCCCAACCGCGCGCGAGCAAGGCGGCCGTCACGTTGGGGTAGTCGGCCACCTCGCGGAGCCCCTCGAAGGTTCCTCCGCCGCCATCGAGGTCGAATCCGATGCCGACGTGATCCGGTCCCATGACCTCCATCGCGTGCTCGATGTGTCGCACGACGTCGGACAGCGAAACCGCCGGGTTCGGGTAACGCGCGCACACGTCGTCGAAAGCCTTGTCTTCCGCCGCCCGTGTTTCCGGCGTAGGCGGCAGATCCTGGAAACGCAGCAGCAATTCGGCCACCGCCTCGGTGCGCCGATTGCCGGGATCATCCACCAGGGAGATCGGGAGCGCGTTGATCTGCAGCACGCCGCCTTTCGCGGCGAGTTCCCGCAGCAATTCGTCCCCGACGTTTCGCGGGTGGTCGCACACCGCGCGCGGACCGCTGTGGGAAAGGACCACGGGAGCCCGCGACAGCTCCAGCAGGTCGGCCAGCGCGTCGTCACTCGCGTGGGAGGCGTCCAACGTGATGCCCAACCGGTTGCACTCGGCGACCACCTCGCGTCCGAACGGACTCAAGCCGCCCCATTCCGCCCCGCGCGGATCCGTGGAGGAATCGGCGACGTCGTTGTTCAGCATGTGGTTGAGGCCGATCATGCGGACGCCCAGCGCGTGGAACTTCGCGACGTTGGCCGGATCGCGGCCGAGGGAATAGGCGTTCTCCAGGCTGAGGTAGATCGCGCGCCGCCCCGCCTGTTGCAGCGCGGGACCGTCGTCGGCCGTCAACGCCAGCCCGACCTGCGTCGCATTCGCACGCAGCACCTCGTGTGTGCGTTCGAGGCAGGCCACCGCCCGCACGTGGGCCGTGGCCAGGCCCTCCGGCGTGCGCGCGGCCTGGCCGACGTACACGGCGAAAACGGCGCCAGCCAATCCGCCTTCCGCCATGCGCGGCAGATCGCATTGGCTGCCGTCGTCCGCGAACGCATGCCGTGCCGCGAAATCCCAGCCGGGCCGCATGAACCGCGCCGTCGGCGTGTCGAGGTGCGTGTCGAGCGTGAACCAGCGCTCGTGGAGCGCCCGGGCGTGGGCGAAATCCGACGTACTC
>JBEGJD010000341.1:0-2570 GCA_041184765.1 Verrucomicrobiota bacterium
CTGGACCAACCTCAGAAAGTTACTCGGCGACGGATAATCCCCATGAACCCCCAAGACGACCATTCCCACCTCCCCGAAAACGGCGATCCCCACGGTCCCTGCCACGGGGTCTCGACCGACCTTGCGGACTACTTCCTACCCCGCCGGCAATTGATCGGGCGCATCGGCATGGGCATGGGCGCGCTCGCGCTGCCTCACCTTTTGGATCCCCGTGAGCTTGTGGCCGCGCCGGCCAATACTTCGGGCGCGCCGAAGGGGCCGCTTTCGCCGAAGGCCCCCCATTTCGCGGGCAAGGCCAAGGCCGTGATCCACATCTTCGCCCAAGGCGCGCCGTCGCACCTTGATACGTGGGATCCAAAGCCGATGCTCACGCGCATGGACGGCAAGACGATCCAGGGGAAGGAAGTCGCCCTGGGCTCGCCGTTCACGTTCTCGAAATACGGTCAGAGCGGCCTCGAGGTGAGCAGCGTCTTCGCGAAGACCGCCGCGCACGCCGACGACCTCGCGGTCATCCGCTCGATGTGGACGGACATCCCGGCCCACGAGGTGGCGACGGTGTTCATGAACACCGGCTCCCTTCGTCTCGCGAAACCCAGCATGGGTTCGTGGCTGGTCTACGGCCTTGGCACGGAGAACCAGAACCTCCCCGGCTTCATCGCCCTCCGCAGCGGCAACCTGCCGCTCGGCGGCGCGATGAATTACCAGTCGGCTTTCCTCCCCGGCGTCTTCCAGGGCACCAGCATCGACACCCGGGCGCCGTCCGTGCCGCAGATGATCCAGAACATCCGCAATTCCTACCTTTCGGCCAAGGAGCAGCGGCGCCAACTCGACTTCGTCCACCGGCTTAACCAGGTGCACGCCGAGAATCTGCAGCGCGACGCGGCCCTCGAGACACGGCTGGAAAGCTACGAGATCGCTTTCCGCATGCAGGCCGAGGCGATGGACGCGTTCGACCTCACGAAAGAATCCGCCGAGACCCGCGCCGCCTACGGCAATACTGACCAGGGCAAGCAACTCCTCCTCGCCCGCCGTCTCGTTGAACGCGGCGTGCGCGTCGTGCAGGTCTGGCACAATGGCTGGGACCACCATCAGCAGCTGCAGACCCGCCTCGCGCAAAAGGCCGGGGAAATCGACGGTCCGCTTTCTGCCCTCCTTGCCGACCTGAAGCGCCGCGGGCTGCTTGATTCGACACTGGTCGTCTGGGGCGGCGAGTTCGGCCGCAAGTCGACCCGCGACCGCAACGGCTACGAGGTCCCGGGCCGCGACCACAACGCCCGCGCGTTCTCCGTGGTGCTCGCCGGTGGCGGCATCAAGGGCGGCACGGTCCATGGCGCGACCGATGAATTCGGCTCGGCCGCCGTGCAGGACAAGGTCCACCCCCACGACCTGCACGCGACGATCCTGCATTGCATGGGCCTCGACCACGAGAAGCTCACGTACCGCTTCAACGGCCGCGACTTCCGCCTGACCGACGTCGCCGGTAACGTGGTGAAGCCGATCCTCGCCTGACCGATGCGCGCGACGATCCTCCATCTGACGCTGGCCGCCGTGCTCGCGTCCTCCGCGCGGGCGGTCGACCTGCCGGCCAACCATCCTCCCGTGGCGGGCATCCCCGCCGCGGACGTCCAGTTCTTCGAGAACAAGATCCGTCCCATCCTCGTCGACAAGTGCTACAAGTGCCACAGCAAGGAGTCCGAAAAGGTGCGCGGCGGCCTGCTGCTGGACTCACGTGAGGCGACGTTGCAGGGCGGCAACACCGGCCCGGCGCTCGTGCCCGGCAAACCGGACGAATCCCTCCTCATCCAGGCCGTCCGCTACAAGGACGAGGACCTCCAGATGCCCCCGAAAGGCGAGAAACTCTCCGATGCGCAGATCGCCGACCTGGTCGAATGGGTGCGGCGCGGCGCCCCGGATCCGCGGATCATCGCGGCGAAGGGCGCGAAGCCGGCCGGCACCGGTCGCAACCACTGGGCGTTTCAAGCGGTCACGAAACCCGCCGTGCCCGCGGTGAAGAAGGGCGACTGGGCGACCAACCCGATCGACAGCTTCATCCTGGCGAAGATGGAGGAAAAGGGGCTTTCGCCGAACAGCCCCGCCGACAAGACGACGCTGATGCGCCGGCTGTATTTCGACCTGATCGGCCTGCCGCCGCACCCGATCGAAGTGCAGAACTTCGTGAAGGACGATTCGCCGGACGCCTACGAGAAGGTCGTGGACCGCCTGCTCAACTCCCCGCAGTACGGCGAGCACTGGGCCCGGCACTGGCTCGACGTCGCCCGCTACTCCGACACCAAGGGCGACGCGCCGCGGCAGGACGACAACCGCTACGCCCACGCCTGGACCTACCGCGACTGGGTGATCGACGCGTTCAACGCCGACCTGCCCTACAACCAGTTCATCATCGCACAGCTCGCGGGCGACCGCCTGCAGGCCGCGATCGAGAAGCAGGCCAAGGACAAGAATCTCGGGAAACCCGAGACCCGCTCGATGCTGCCCGCGCTCGGGTTTCTCACGCTCGGCAACCAGTTCAACGGCCGGCGCGACGACATCATCGCCGACCAGATCGACGT
>JBEGJD010000342.1:0-17518 GCA_041184765.1 Verrucomicrobiota bacterium
TGACATGGCCGGAGAAGGCCGGCGCGGCGCTGTTGCTCGCGTCAACGCTCTTAATCGGGCTGCGTCCGGATCTCCTGCTGAATTGGATCACGCCCGCGCTGCAGTCCCCGCTGATGCAAGCCGCGCTGAAGGGAGGCCGGCCGTGAACAACCTTTCTTACTTCGAGCTTTGGCGGGCGCTCCTGCCCGAAGCCTGCCTCACGCTCGGTGCCCTCCTCGTGCTCACGGTTGACCTCGCCGCCCCGGCCAGCCGTCCGGCCGCCGCGCGCCGCGGCGTCGCCACCGCCGTGGCGCTGATCGCCCTTGCCGCCGCCGCTTGGGCCGCGGTGCGCGCCGGGACGGGCGGCCCGGCCTTCGGCGGGGTGTTCGCGCTCGACCGACTTACGCTCATCACGCGGCTCGGCGTGATCGGACTCTCCCTGCTGACGGTGGCGCTGGCGGGCAACCTCTCCCGCCTCGCCAACGCGGCTGAGTATCTCGCCCTTATCCTGTTCGCGACCGCGGGCTTCACGCTGATGGCGGCGTCGAACCAACTCCTGATCGCCTTTCTCGCGCTCGAGCTCGCGAGCCTGTCGCTCTACGTGCTGGCCGGTTTTGACAAGACGCGGCCGGAGTCGGCCGAGGCGGGTCTGAAATACCTCCTGTTCGGGGGAGTCTCCGCCGCCTTCCTGCTTTTCGGCTTCAGTCTCCTGTACGGCCTGACGGGCTCGATCGCGTTTCCCGAGATCGCGCGCCAACTGGCCGCGCAACCGCCGTCCGCGCTGCTCGTTGTCGCGTTGGTGATGATTTTGGTCGCGTTCGGCTTCAAGGCGGCCGCCGCGCCGTTCCACCTGTGGGCACCCGACGTTTACGAAGGCGCGCCGGCCGGTTCCGCCGCCCTCATCGCCTCGGCCTCGAAGCTCGCCGGGGTCGCGCTGTTCACCCGTCTGCTCTGGGCCGGAGTTGGCGCCCCCGTCGCAGCCACCTGGCTGCCCGTGCTGGCGATCCTGGCGGCGGTTTCGCTGGTGCTCGGCAACGTGGTCGCCCTCGCGCAGTCCAACGTCCGCCGCCTTCTGGCCTATTCCGCGATCTCGCATGCCGGTGCGCTCGTGCTCGGCGTGATGGTGGCCGGCCGCTCCCCGGGAGCGGTCGTGTACTACGCTCTGACGTACGGACTGGCCACGGTCGGCGCGTTCGGCGTGATCGCCGCGCTCGAGACCGCGGGACCTTCCCGGCGCCTCGAGGACCTAGCCGGGCTCCACCGCCGGTCACCATTCCTCGCGGGCTGCTTGGCCATCTACATCCTCTCCCTCGCCGGCATTCCGCCGCTGGCCGGATTCCTGGGAAAGTTCGCGGTCTTCGCCGACGCCCTGCGCGCCGGTGGGCTCACCGGACCGACGGGCTGGCTCGCCTTTCTCGCGATCGCGATGAGCGCCGTCGCGCTGTATTATTACCTTCTCATTCTGAAACAGGCCTTCGTCGCCGCGCCGAAGGCCGAAGCCGGAAACTTCGCTGTCCCGCCCGCCGCACGATTGGCCCTCGGCGTCGCGGCGGTCGCGATCATCGTGCTCGGGATCGCCCCCGGACTGGTCCTAGGCGCCTTCTGACCCAGGCGCCGCGTCGCCGCGGATGCGCTCCGCGGAAACGACCTGCACCCGACCATCGCTCTCCGTGCGCCAACGAACGTTCCAACCGGCAATACTCATGCCATGAACCCTCTCGGCGGCGTCCTGATAAGCCGGACGCGGATCAAACGAGAGCACCTGACGAACGAGTTCCGCGATCTCGGTACCGAGCTGCGCGGCGATTTCGCCCGGTACAATAACGGTCCCCGCGGGCCGCGGCGCCGGCGCCGCCAGCGCCCAGTCGGCACGGGCGTCCGGCACCGCCTCGCACCACGGCAGGTAGGGCTTCACGTCGTAGACCGGCGTGCCGTCGATCGCATCGATGCCGGAGACACGCAGCAGACGAGGCTCCACCGCCAACAACTTGACCAACGACAACCCGATCCCGTTGGGGCGATTCGGCGACCGCGAGGCGAACACGCCCACGCGTTCGTTCCCGCCCAGCCGCGGCGGCCGCACCACCGCGCTGCCGCTCCACGGCGGGTTGCCGTGGAAGCCCGTGACGAGCCAGACGTGCGAAAACGCCGCGAGCCCGCGCGTGAACTCGGGCGCCGCGAAGGCGGGCAGGAACTCCACCCTGCCCTCCGCGGCCGGCACCAACCCGCCCTGCCGCGGCACGCCGAACTTCTCCGCGAACGGCGTCCGGAGGATCGCGACGGGGCTGATCCGCGCCTCCGGCACTAGGCGAGGACGCCCTTCACCACGTGCCCGTGCACGTCGGTGAGGCGGTAGTTGCGGCCCTGGAACTTGAAGGTGAGCCGCTCGTGGTCGACCCCGAGGAGATGCAGCACGGTGGCCTGGAAATCGTGCACATGCACCTTGTTCTCGACCGCGTTGAACCCGAACTCGTCCGAGGCGCCGTAACTCATGCCGGGTTTCACGCCGGCACCCGCCATCCAGAGCGAGAACGCGTACGGATGGTGATCACGGCCCCATTGCTTGGTGTCCTCGATCTTGCCCTGCAGGAACGGGGTGCGACCGAACTCGCCGCCCCAGATCACCAGCGTGTCCTCGAGCAGCCCGCGCTGCTTGAGGTCGCGAACCAGCGCGGCCGACGGCGCATCGGTGTCCTCGCACTGGATCTTGAGTTGCGAGTTCAGGTTGCGGTGCTGGTCCCAGCCCGCGTGCATGACCTGGATGAAACGCACGCCGCGCTCGGCGAGGCGGCGCGCCATGAGGCAGTTGTAGGCGAAGGTGCCCTGCTTGCGCACATCCGGTCCGTACATCGCGAGTGTGGCGGGCGACTCCTTGGAGAAGTCGGTGAGCTCCGGGACGCTCGTCTGCATCCGGTACGCCATCTCGTACTGCGCGATGCGCGTCGCGATCTCGGGATCCCCGAAATCCTGCCGCTTGATCTCATTGAGCCGCGCCAGGTCGTCGAGCACCCCGCGCCGCACCTCGCGACTGAGGCCCGCGGGGTTCGAAAGATACAACACGGGGTCGCCGCTGCCGCGAAACGCCACCCCCTGGTATTTCGACGGTAGAAAGCCGCTGCCCCAGTAGAAGTCGTAGAAAATCTGCCCGCAGCTCGCCTCCTTGTCGCGCGAGGTCATCACCACGAACGCCGGCAGATCCTCCGTCTCGCTGCCCAGGCCGTAGGTGAGCCACGAGCCCATCGAGGGGCGTCCGGCCATCTCCGACCCGGTCATGAAGAAGGTGATCGCCGGAGCGTGGTTCACCGCCTCGGTGTGCATCGACTTGATGAAACACAGGTCGTCGGCGATCTCCGCGGTCTTGGGCAGAAAGTCCGAAACCCACGCCCCGCTCTTCCCGTGCTGGGCAAACTTCGTGATCTCCTTGAGCACCGGCCGGGCGGTCTGGTTGCCGGTCATCGTGGAAAAGCGCTTCCCGCCCGCGACCGCGTCGGGGATCTGGCAACCGTGCCAATCGCGCAACGCCGGCTTGTAGTCGAACAGGTCGACGTGCGACGGCGCGCCGTTCTGAAAAAGGTAGATCACGCGCTTCGCCTTGGCGGGCAGATGCGGCAGCTGCGGCAAACCCGGCACACCGCGACGGCTATCGGCCGCGACCGCGTCGCGACCCAGCAAGTTCGCGAGCGCCGCGGTGCCGAGCCCGAGGACCGAGCGTCCGAAAAACTGCCTCCGGGTGTAATGGGCGCTGGCCTCGGTGAGGGGATTCAAAGGCGTCATGGCGTTCACTCCTTGGAGAGCACTTCGTCGAGGTTGAGCAACAGCGAACACAGCGCCGTCCACGCCGCATGCTCCACGGGGTCGAGGCCGGAGGCACGCCGCGCCTCACCTGCCGCCGCGAGTTTCTCCGCCGCGGGGCGGTCCGCCGTGAACTGCGCCCGCACGGCGGACAGCCGGCCCGAGAGGATGCCCGATTCCGCCGCCGTCGGCGGCCGCGCCGTCGCGAGCCGGAAAGCGCGTGCCAACCGCACGGAGTCGTCACCGGCGCCACTGAGCACCCGCTGCGCCATCACCCGCGCGGCCTCGACGTAAGCGGGATCGTTGAGGGTCACCAACGCGTGCAGCGGGGTGTTGGTGATCGGCACCTTGAGCGTGCAAACCTGGCGCGCACCCGAGTCGAAGAACGTCGTCGGCCCCACGATGCGCCGCCAGAACACGTAAAGGCTGCGGCGGTACAGCGCGTCGCCGTGGTCCTGCACGTAGTTTTTCTTTCCAAAGGTGGCCTCCTCCCAAATGCCCGCCGGTTGATAGGGCCGCACGGAGGGTCCGCCCATCTGCAGGTTCACCAAGCCCGCCACGGCGAGCGCCTGGTCACGGATCATCCACGAGGGCATCCGGTGTCGCGGACCACGCGCGAGCAGCCGGTTGTCGGGATCGCGTTCCCTCAGCTCGGCGCCGACGCGGGACGATTGGCGGTACGTGGCGCTGGTGACGATCAGCCGGTGCAGGCGCTTCATGTCCCAACCCGAGGCCACAAACTCCGCCGCCAGCCAATCGATCAGCTCCGGATGCGAGGGCGGTTCGCCCTGCACGCCGAAATCCTCGGCGGTCTTCACGAATCCCGTGCCAAAGAGCGCCTGCCACGCCCGATTGACGGTCACGCGGGCGGCGAGCGGGTTTCCCGGGGAAACGAGCCAACGCGCGAGATCGAGGCGGTTGATGCGGTTGTTCGGACCCGGTTCGGCGCCGCCGCGCCGGAACAGCGCCGGAACCGCGCCGTAGGCCTTCACCTCGGTCTTCGCCTCGTAGTTGCCGCGGGTGAGAATGGCAGTCTCCCGCGGCTCCGGGATCTGATCCATGATCATCACCTTGGTGATGCGCCCCTGCGCCGCCGTGCGTTCCCGCGCGCCTTCCAGCAATTCGCTCAGCAGGGCGGCGTACGGCTTGTCGTGCTCCTCGAAATACGAAACCGCCTCGAGCAGCGCGTCCACCCCGCGGCGCTTCGGCTCAGTGCGCGCGATATAGTTCGGAAGATTGCCCGGCAGCTTCGCGGCGTCCGATTCGACCAGCGGCTTGCCTTCCGGACGAGGGAATTTCCTGAGTTCAAACTCCTCAACGCGTTTCGCGGTGGCTTCAAACGCCGCGTTGGCGCGTTTGACCTCCGCGAGCTCCTCCGGCGTGGAAATATCCAGAATCGGGGGAACCTGTCCGCCACTGTTTCGACCCGTCTCCGACATCTGGTTGAAGATGTCGTAGAGCGCGTAGTAGTCCCGCTGCGAAACCGGATCGTACTTGTGGTCGTGGCAGCGCGAGCAGGCGAGCGTCATGCCCAGCCAGATCGCACCGGTCGTCTCAACCCGGTCGAAAACGTTCTCCACGCGGGTTTCCTCCGCGATCCGGCCGCCTTCGCCGTTGAACATGTTGTTCCGATGGAAGCCGCTCGCGATCTTCTGTTCTCGCGTGGCCTGCGGCAATAGATCGCCGGCGAGTTGCTCGATCGAGAAACGGTCGAACGGCATGTTCGCGTTAAGCGCGTTCACCACCCAGTCGCGCCAGGGCCACATCGTGCGCTCGGGGTCGCCTTGGAAACCGTTGGTGTCGGCGTAGCGCGCCGCATCCAGCCAGTCCCATGCCCAGCGCTCGCCGTAGCGCGGCGAAGCAAGCAGACGGTCCACCGCACGCTCGTAGGCGACCGGAGTGCGGTCGGAAAGAAACTCAACCAGCTCCTCCTCGGTCGGCGGCAGGCCCGTGAGATCGAGGGAAACGCGCCGCAACAAGGCGGCCGGAGCCGCCTCCGGAGCAGGAATGAGTTTCTCCCGTGCCAAGCGCGCCCGCACAAACGCGTCGATCGGATGCGCACCGAAACCAGACGGCGGCTCCGCGCGACGCGGCGCCTCGTACGCCCAATGCCCACCCCACGGAGCGCCGGACTCGATCCAGCGACGCAGCAGATCCACTTCCGCCGGCTTGAGCTTTCGCGTCGCCTTCGGCGGCGGCATCACTTCGTCCTCGTGCGCACTCGTGATGCGCTGGAAGAGTTCGCTCGCCTTCAGGTCTCCCGGTTTGACCACCGTCACGCCGTCCCGGGTACGGAAAAGCCCGTCGCGGTCGTCGAGCCGCAGCTTCGCCTCGCGGGTCGCGGCGTCGGGTCCGTGACAATGGAAACAGGCGTCCGAAAGGATCGGCAGGATCTCGCGGTTGAAATTAACCGGGGCCGCTGACTCGGCGGCCGCCAAGACCAGCGGCGCGGCGAGCAACAGGAGCAGCGTCAGTAGGCGGCGGGGTAGCATGGGGACGTCGAAAGAATTCGCCGGCCAAAAGCCGAGTCAAACCCGCTCGACAGCAGCGCACCGAGACAATCACGCCCGCCGCGTGATCAAAACCCCGCTGCAACGTTTGTCCGACGCGGATCGGCGTAGCCGGTCATCGAACCGTCGGCGTGGAACTCGATGGCATTGACGCCGCCGAAGTGTTTGCCGGTGCCGGCGGGTTCGCGCAGGACGACGTTCCAGCCAAGGTCCTTCAACGCGGTGGCCACCGCGGCGGGCAGCGACTGCTCGACCTCGAGCGACTCCTGTTCATTGCTGCGCAGGGCAGCCTGGAAGTGCACGCGGGTGTCGCCGATGGCCTCGGCCAGGGGCCGGCCAAGCGCCAAGCGTTCATACAGCACTTGCAGCAGCGCGGTGGGGATGCGGGAGGAACCTGGCACGCCGACCGCGAGCACCGGACGGCCATCGCGCAGCACGATCGTGGGCCCGATGGTGCTCGTGGGACGCTTCCCGGCGCCGACGTAGTTGGGTCCCCGGGCGTTGGTCGTGGAGAAGTTCATCATCGAATTGTTCATCACCACACCGGTCCCCGGCGGAACGACGCCCGCCCCGAAATGCAGGCTCTGCGATTGCGTGGCGCAGACGATGTTGCCGTGGCGGTCGGCGACGGCGAAGTGCGTCGTCGCGGCCATCGCGCTCTCGTGAAACGGGCTGGTTTCGCCCGGCGGTTCCCAAGCCGCGACCTTGCGTTTCGCGCCCGCCGGCCCGGGCGCCTTGTCGCGCAGTTCGCGGATCGCGTCAGGCGCCAGCAGTTTTTCCACGAGAAACCGCGACTCGGGCACATCCCCCACGGACCGGGAAATCGCCGGTTGCGCGGCGCGCCAAATCCGGCCCAGGCGGTCGAGGTGCGCGGCCGTCCGCAGTGGCGCCATCGGTTCGGCGTCCGCCTCCAGCGCCTTCAGGATTGGAAGAAAAAGCGCGGAGCCGCTGGTCGGAGGCGGACCGGAGAACAAGGTGTAGCCCTTGAAGTCGGCGACGACGGCGGTGGTCTCGCGCGCCTCGTAGTTTTCCAGATCAGCCGAGGTGAGCCAGCCGCCCGCATCCCGCGAGGCGCGCACGATCGCGCGCGCAACCGCGCCCTTGTAGAACCCATCCCTGCCTTCCTTCGCCAGAGCCTCCATGGTCCGGGCGAGATCCTCGTTGGGCAGACGCGAGCCGACTTCCGGCAGACGACCTCCGGGCAAATACAGCCGCGCGATCTCCGCGTCACCGCGGCGCAGTTTCTTCTCCTGCTCGGCGAACTGGTCGCGTGACTTCGGTAGAATCTCGAAGCCACCGCGCGCCAGAGCGATCGCGGGCTGGAGCACCTCCGCCCACGGCTTGGATCCCCACCGCCGGTGCGCGGTCCATAATCCCGCCGCCAGACCGGGCACGCAGACCGAGGGGTAACCCGTGGAACGCTCCTCCGTCGGCATCCCAATCCAGCGTTTCACATCGACCGATCCGGCGGCGTCCATCGCGTCGATCGCCGTCACCCGGCCCGTCTTAGCATCGAAGTGCAGCAGCATGAGTTTACCGCCAAGACCGGAGCCATAGGGCTCGGCGACCCCCAACGCGAGGGACGTGGCCACCGCGGCGTCGACCGCATTGCCTCCGGCGCGCAGCACGGCGAGCCCCGCGGCCGCCGCCTCCGGATGACCAGCGACGACCATGCCTTCACGGCCGCGCACGGGTGCAACGGTGACCGGCACCGCCGCGTGCAGGGAGACGAGCGCAGTCAGAAACCACGCGATGAGCAGGGATTTATTCATCGGTTGAACGTTCTGGCCGCGCCGGGGATGACGGGCGAGCGCGGAGTGCGGTCACGCGCCGTGCAGGCGCCGCAGCACTTCACCGAGCAGGTAGATCGACCCGGTCACCACCACGACATCCTGCGAGCCGCCGGCCGCGCACACCCCGGGAGCGGGAAACAGCTTCGCAACCTCGCTCCGTCGCAGAGCCCCGCCGAATTCGGGTGGCACGAGGGACTCCAGTTCCGCGTGCGAGCAGGCCCTCGGCTGGTTCGGCACGACGAAATGGATCTCCGCCGCGTGGCGCGCGATCGTCTGGATCAAGGGCCGGGCCCGTGCGAGACCGAGCACGCCGGTCACCACCACCGGCGCACGACCGGTTTCGCGCGCGAGTCTCGATAAGTTAGAATCAAGAACAGCCGCTCCTTCCGGATTGTGGGACGCATCGAGGATCAGCAGGCGCCCGCCTACCGTGGTGCGCTGCCAGCGTCCGGGCCAATCGACCCGCGCCAGCCCGCGCGCGATCACATCCGGCGTCAGCCGCCATTTTTCCCCCAGCAGCCGGCCGACCAGCGTGGCCGTCGCGGCATTCCATCGCTGGTAATCGCCCTCGAGGTTAGTGCTAGGGTAGTTTTCGACGTCGTCACCGAACTCCTCAGCGACGGACACCAACGGAGCGCCGCGATCGGCCGCGATGGCGCGGATCACGCGCTCGGCGGCCGCAGGCACACGTCCCAGCACCACGGGGCGCTTCGGCTTGATGATGCCGGCCTTTTCCGCGGCGATCTTCTCGATGGTGTCCCCTAGGATCTCGCAATGATCCATCGCGATGGAGGTGATGACGCTCACCTCCGGCGTCACGACATTCGTGGCGTCGAGCCGCCCGCCGAGGCCCACCTCGATCACGGCCACGTCGCACTTTTTCCGCGTGAATTGAAGAAACGCCATCGCGGTGAGGTACTCGAAGAACGTTGGAGCGAGTTCGGAATCCGTGCCGGGCTTCACCCCGGCCCGTTCGATCTCCGAAGCGTAGCTTACGATCTCGTCCTCGGTCAGACGCACCCGATCGACCTGCACCCTTTCGCCCAGGTGAACCAGATGCGGCGAAGTGTAGAGTCCAGTGCGCCAGCCGGCGGCGTGGAGGATCGCCTCCACCATGGCGGATACCGACCCTTTGCCATTCGTGCCGGCCACGTGCACGCACGGGAAGGCACGCTCAGGGTGGCCGGTTTCCGCCACTAAGGCGCGCATGCGATCGATGCCCAGGGCCCGACCCACCGGTTTAAGGGCGAATAACCGGTCGACCACCGCCTGGTAAGCGGGCTCCGCGCTCATCCGGCCGGAAAACTCACGCCCGCCCTGGTCCCGGCCCTCAGGCCGTCGCCGGTTTACGGCGCAAATGCAGGGCACTGAGGATCTCGCGCAGACGATCGCGCATCTCGATCCGGCTCACGATCTGGTCAATCAAGCCGTGCTTCAGGAGGAACTCCGCCGTCTGGAAACCGGCCGGAAGCGTCTGCTTGGTCGTGTCCTTGATGACGCGCGCGCCGGCGAAACCCACCAGCGCCCCCGGCTCAGCAAGAATCACGTCGCCCAACGTCGCGAAACTGGCCGTCACGCCACCCATCGTCGGATGGGTCAGGATCGAAATGAACGGAAGCCCGGCCTCGGCGAGTCGGCCCAAAGAAGCGCTCGTTTTCGCCATCTGCATCAGGGAGTAGATGCCTTCCTGCATGCGGGCACCACCCGACGCGCTGAAAATCAGACACGGCGTCTTGCGGTTGATCGCCAACTCCACTGCCCGGGTGATTTTCTCTCCCGCCGCCGCGCCCATCGCTCCACCGCAAAAACGGAAATCCATCACCGCCAGGGCCACCTCGATACCGTGAATGCGGCCATGACCCGAAATCACCGCCTCCGGCAGCCCACTGTCCTTCTCGTAGCGCTTGATGCGATCGGGATAAGGCTGGGAATCGACGAACTTCAGCGGGTCGGTCGAACGCACCGCGGCGTCGATCTCCACAAAACTGCCCTCATCGAGAAGTGCCGCGATACGCTGGCGCGCGCCGATCGGGAAATGGTGCCCGCTCTTGGGCGACACCATCTGGTTATCCTCGATCTCCTTGTTGAAAATAATGTCACCCGTCGCCGGATCCTTGGTGTATAAACCCTTGGGTATATCCTTCTTGCGCGTGCGGCGGACAGTGTAGGTCGGTTTATCGAAATGCATGCGATTCAGCCGTGGGCCAAGGTTACGACGTCCACATTCTCGACCCCGGCGTCACGCAGGACGCCGGCGCAGCTGTTGAGCGTGGAGCCGGTAGTGAAGACGTCATCGACAAGCACATGAATCTGCCCGTCAGTAAGCGGGGCGCCCGGGGCGAGTGCAAAGGCATTCTTGAGGTTCCGCCGACGCTCGTCCCGGTCGAAAGCCGTCTGCGTTTCCGTGTCCACCACCCGACGTAAAAGCGGCGCCACCACGGTTCCCGCACCCGCCACCTTGGCGAGTTGCTCGGCGATCAGCCGCGCCTGGTTGTAGCCGCGCTCACGTTCCTTCCGTGCGTGCAAGGGCACCGGGACCAAGCACGCCCCGCGCACCGCCTCCACCACATGCGGCGAGCGGCGGAAGATCTCCGCCACATCCTCCAATGCATGCAGCCCTCGGTGGTATTTCAGCTCAATCACCAGCGACCGGACCGGACCCTTGAACAGCGATGCCGTGCGACCGCTCCGAAAGACCGGAGCCAACCCGTCGCATTTCACACACTGGCGCTCCCCCTCCATCATACCGAAAAATGGATGCCCACAGGAGGAGCAATGCGGCGGAGCCACGAGCGCAACCTGAGCCACGCAGGTCCGGCAGAGGTGACGGAAACCACCGGCCGCCGCATCGGCGTTCTCGTTTTCCACCAGCCCTCGGCAATGCACGCAAATCGGCGGGAAAACCACATCCCGCAGCCCGCGCCACCAACGTTGCATCACCGGTCGCATCGGGCGCGTCCTCAATAAAACACCTTCATCAGGAATAATCCCTGCGGCGGCGCCGTCTGCACCACGGGCCTGCGCTCCCCTGCCTCCAGCAAAGCGGCCACCTCCTCGGGCGTCATCCTCCCCTCCCCGACGGCCACCAGCGCTCCCACCAGACTGCGCACCATTTTGTACAGGAAACCCTCCGACTCCGCGGTGATGCGCACGCGCCGGCCGGACTTTGCGATCTCGAGCCGGCGCAGATCGCGAACCGTGTCCTCGCGCTCTGGACCATTCAGGGCCGTGAACGCCCGGAAATCATGGCGGCCGCGCAGAACCGCCGCGGCGCGTTCCATGGCGGCGAAGTCCAGCGAGCGGTGGATAGCCCAGCAATACGGGCGCGTGAACGGATCCGGATCCCCGAGATAAAGGTGATACACGTAGCGCTTCCCTTTCGCGCTGAAGCGGGAGTGAAAATCCGCCGCCACGCGGCGGGCGTCCTTGATCTGAATTCCCGGCGGCAGACCTGTCCGCAACGCCGCCAGCAGTTTCGCCGCCCCGTGCCTCCACTCCGCGTCAAAGTGAAAGACCTGGCCGTGCGCGTGCACCCCGGCATCAGTCCGGCCGCTCCCATGGACCCGGACCAGCGCGTGGAAAATCGCGGCCAGCCGCGCCTCGATCGCATCCTGGATGGCCAACCCGCCCGCCTGGCTCTGCCATCCGGCAAACGTGGTGCCGTCGTACGCGCAGGTGCAGCGCCAGCGCGTCTTTTCAGCGTCCGTCTTCATCGTCGGGCGCGGACGGCATCTCCGGAGGAAACCGCTGGTTGAGGAAGTCCTGCAGGATGAGCGTCGCGGCGCGCGAATCCACGATCCCGCTCGCGCGAACGTCACGCCGGCGCGCCTTCGCGATGGTAGACTCGGCCTCCTGGCTCGTGAGCCGCTCATCGACCAGATGCACGGGCAGCCCCAGCTCGGCGCCCAGACGTGCGGCGAAAGCCTCCGCCTCCTTCGCCTTCGGCCCCGCGGTATCGTCCATGTTCAGCGGATGCCCCACCACCAGATCCGTCACGCGGCGCCCGCGAGCCACCTCGAGCAACGCCGCCCAACGGCGCGCCTCGTCGGCCTCGGTGAGCGCCGGCAACGGCGTGGCCACCCCCAGCTCGTCACCGTAGCTAAGTCCGATTCTCCGGGTACCGTAATCGATGCCGAGGCAGCGCACGGGGCGATTCGGGCCGCGGCCCTGCGGCGGCGCAATTTCATTTGCGGACGCGATCCTTAGCCGTGTGCTTCGCCCCATGTCGTCCGCGCCCGCACTGCCGCCTGCCGCCCTCGCGCGTTACAGCCGGCAACTCATGCTCGCCGGGATCGGCGAGGAGGGTCAGCGGAAACTCGCCGCGGCCCGCGTGCTCGTGATCGGCGCCGGTGGGCTTGGGAGCCCGGCCGCCCTGTACCTCGCCGCCGCCGGCGTCGTCACGTTGGGAATCGCCGACCACGACCGCGTCGAGCTCCACAATCTCCACCGGCAACTGCTCCATGACGACGCTTCGATCGGGCACCCCAAAGTGGACTCGGCGGCGCGACGACTGGCCGCGACCAATCCGCACACCCGAATCGTGACGCACCCGGAGGGGGTGCAGGCGTCCAATATATCCGCGCTTTTCGCGGACTATGATGTCATCGTCGACGGCACCGACAATTTCGCGGCCCGCTATCTTAACAACGACGCCGCGTTCCTCGCGCGAAAGCCCCTCGTGTACGGGAGTGTCTATACGTTCGACGGACAAGTGACCGTGTTCGAACCGTCGGTTGAAGGGGGCTGCTACCGGTGCCTATTTCCGGAAGCACCGGCGGCGGGAAGTGTTCCCGGCTGCGGCGAGGCCGGCGTGATCGGCGCGCTCTGCGGCGTGATCGGCAGTTTGCAGGCGATGGAGGCGATCAAGCTCATCACCGGAGCAGGCGCGCCGCTGCGCGGCCGACTGCTCACCTACCACGGGCTCGACGCCACCACCCACCTCCTGACGCTTCCGCGCGACCGCGGCTGCGCGCTTTGCGGGGAGCATCCGACCATCAGAACGCCGGGCTCCGGTTCAACCGCCCCGGTCTGCACCGCGAAATCTTCCATGAATCCCGCCGAAATCCCGCTGGAGATGTCCGCCCGCGAGGCGCACGCCCTTCGCCAGTCCAATCCGGACGGCACGCTCATCGTTGACGTGCGCGAACCCTATGAACTGGCGATCTGCCGGTTGCCCGATGCCGAGCATATACCGATGCGCCAGATCCCCGAGCGACTCGACGACCTGCCGCGCGACCGCCACCTGCTGATACTGTGCCACGCCGGCGCTCGCAGCATGCGGGTCACGGAATTCCTCCGCGCGCGCGGACTCACCTCGGTCACCAATATCGGTGGCGGCATCTCGGCCTGGGCCGAGGAAGTCGACCCCACTCTCGCACGTTACTGACAGCGGCCGGAGGCCGGGTGGAAATAAAAAGCCCCCGCGGCGCGGGGGCTGGGGAGACACGGAAGCTGAAAAGCGCTCAGCGCTTGTTCACGAGACCGGCGGCCTTCTTGATATTCTGCACGCTCGGCAGCGAAATGCCGACCGCCTTGGCGATCTCGGAGCCCGTCTTGCCCTCCGCGACCATCTTCTTCACCTGCTCGCGCATTTCGTCGGTGATCTTGGCGCGCTTGCGACGACCGCCGGCGGCCTTGGCCTTGCCGGGCTTGCGGCCGCGGCGCTTGCCGCCCCCGCGGACGGCGCCCTGACCGGAGGCGCGGATGATCGCCTCGGCAAGCTCAGCCGCGGTCTCGAACCCGTACTTCTCGGGGAGGGCCGCCAGCTCGCGGTTGAGCTTGTTCTCGATGGACTTCTCCAGGCTCGCGACCTTGGCGCGCGCCGCTTTCAACTGGTTGAGTTTATTTAGTAACATACAAAGCGGTTAGAGAGGGCATATATGCTTTATATGCAAGCCTGCGCCTATGTTTTATTGGTAAAGAAAAAGGCGACCCTTCAGGCCGCCTTTTAGCAAAGCGAATACGTTTAATAGAATCAGATCGTCATCGCGTGATAACCGCCGTCGACGACGATTTCCGAGCCGGTGATGAACCCGCCGGCGCCGTCGCTCGCCAGCAACAGCGTCGCGCCGACCAATTCGCGCGCCTCGCCAAAACGCTTCATCGGCGTGTGCCCCATGATGGAGGCGACGCGCTCGGGAGAGAGGATTTTGCGGTTCTGTTCGGCGGGGAAAAATCCGGGCACCAAGGTGTTCACCCGCACCCGTTTCGGCGCCCATTCCCGCGCGAGATTCTTGGACAGGTTGTGCACGGCGGCCTTGGTCGCCGAATAGGTGAACACGCGCGAGAGCGGCACGAGGCCCGACATCGAGCCGAGATTTATAATGGACCCGCCCTCGCCGCGCTCGACCAGGTAACGGCCGAAAACCTGACAGCCAAGGAACACGCCCTTGTAGTTGATGCGCACGATGCGATCGAACTCGTCCTCGGCGATGTCTAGGAAGGGTGTCGCGGAGTTCACGCCGGCGCCATTCACGACTATGTCGACCCGGCCGGACTTCCGGAGGACCTCGGCCAACAATCCCTCGAGCGCGGACTTCTCGCTCGCCTCGCAGGAGTGGAAATAGCCGCGGCCGCCGGCGGCGTGGATCCGCTCAAGCTTCGGCTTCGCCTTTTCCTCGTTGCGGCCGACCAACACCACCTCGCATCCGGCCCCGGCCAGTCCCTCGGCCATGGCGCCGCAGAGTTCACCGGTGCCACCGATGACCACGGCGACCTTGCCGCCCAATTTATACAGATCCGAGAGATATGCTGATGGAGTGCTCATGATGAGGGAGGCAGCGAAGCGCCGACACCCGGGGTGGCAACGGGAAATCTGTCTCCTTGAGTCGGACCTCGGTCGCGACGGTCCGCGCAGCGCCGCTCGGACAGCCTATCCGCACGGCTTCCTTCGCCCGCGGCGGATGACCGCGCCCCGAAACGGTTTGCGGGTACCCGCACCGCAACTACGGTCAACGGCGTGGGATGGTTTGTCGACACGCTGCGCCTCTTCTGGGGCCTGATCTACTGGAACCTGCGCAAGACATGGTTCCGGCTTCGCCGCGGTCGGTCTCCCTGCCCGTGTCAGTCCCGCAGCGACTCCGGGCGCGCGCTGAAAACCGCCTGCGATGCGTGCCTTCATTGGAACCGCCCGGAGCGTTTTAAAGCCGTCTGTCCCCTGCTCGTCCGGACGGCCGACGGACTGCGTTGTTCCGCCGACACCGCGGACGTGCGCCCCTTCTGGGGACGCGCCGCGGTCATTTTCACCGGTACGGCGTTCGCCTCCTACCTCGTCGCCGCGGTGGCTGTCTTCGTGTTCCTGCGCTCGATCGGTTACCCGATTAATATTTTCCATGTCACCCTGCCCCCCTACTGGCACCGCGTCACCCAGGTCCGGAGCGGTTATTTCCTGAATCAATCCCAACGCGCCTTCTCCGAGGGTAAGCCGGCCGAGGCGCTGCTTTACCTCGACAGCGCCTATCAGTTCGACCCGGGCAACCACACGGCCGGGCTTCTCCTCGCCAAACATCTCCAAGTGGGCCAGCCGGCGCGCTCCGACTCGGTTTACCAAAGACTCATGTCGGACCATCCGGAACAGCGCCACCTGGTCGCCCAGGAATGGTTCCGGGCCCTGCTGGCGCGCGGAAACCTGGACCGCGTCGCCGAGTTGGCCCTTTCCCAACTCACGGCCGGCGCGCCCGGCGGGGCGGTTTGGGTGCGCGCCCTTGTTTTCGCCCGACGGCGTCTCGAGCCATTGACCGAAGAGGCGGCGCGGGCAGAAGCCGCGATCCCCACCCTTGCCCCGTGGACACCGGTGCTGCGGGTGGAACGCCTGCTCAGGGCCGGCCGTCTCACCGAGGCCCGCGGCGTGCTCTCCCGTGACTGGCCGGAGACCCCCGATGATTTCGAGGCTTTCTACCAGGCGACCGTTCTGACGGAACTGGGTGATGCGTTCGGCGCGCTCGACGCGCTTGCCCGCAAGCCTGCCGTGACCGACGGGGAAGTCCTCCTCACGGTTCGCCTGGGGGCGCTGGCCGCGGGACGAAAAGATCGTCTTCTGCAGCAGGAAATCGACCGCGCCCTGGCACCCCGTCTGACCGCGGCGGGTCTTCCGGTGATCAAGGTGATCGCGGCCCATCTGATCCGATATCCGAATCGCGAGCTGTTCGAGCGGGTGCTCGCGAAGGTCGAGGGAGAAAAAGTCCCGTTCACGGATCAGACGGCAGGCATCTGGTTCAGTCTGTTCTGCGCGGCGGGCGCAGTGGGCGATGAAGTCAATCTGGGCCGCATCACGGGATTCATCAGGCAATCGATCGGTCAGTCGTTTCTCGTCCTCGGTGCCACGGAGGCGTTCTTTCGGGGCGACTCCAACCAGCGTAGCATCCTGCCGTTTCTGCCTACGCTGCTCGTCCCGCTTGAGGTCACCTATGCGCTTCTGGAGCGCTACGCGGACAAAGATGCGGCCTCGCGGGGAATATCCGGCCGATGAAGGAGTCTGCTTCACCCGGATTCGGGACCCGATTGAGACGCCTTCCGGCGCCGGCGATCGGCGTCCTCGTCGGCTTGGCGATCGTCACCGCGGGACTCGCCTGGCACCTGTGGCCCCAGTGGAGCAGCAACCCCGACCTCTCCCACGGATATTTCGTGCCCCTACTCTTTGTGCTGCTCCTCGCGGAGAGCCGGAACGGAACGCCCCGAAGAATGGGCAGTGGGATCATGACACAGGCAGGGTTGGTCCTTTTGCTAGCCGGCGCGGTGGCCGCGGTCTTCATCGCCGGTCTTTACGCGGCGACCGTCTACTGGTCGCACGCCGCGGTGGGGGTCATGCTGACAACGGGATTCTGCCTCTTCATCGTGGCGTCCGGACTTGTTTTCTCCCGCCACGACACCGGCTTGGTGTATTTCAACTGGCAGCTGTTCGCCGCGGCAGGGCTTTGGCTGCTCGCGGCGCCCCTGCCGCCGGGAACCTACTCAAGACTGACCCTGCTCCTTCAACTGTGGGTCAGTGAGTCGGTGCTCAACACGCTGCACCTGCTGGGAATCGCCGCGGTTCGGCGAGGGAATATAATCGACCTCGTCCACGCCACCGTGGGGGTCGAGGAGGCCTGTAGCGGCGTCCGCAGTCTCATCTCCTGCATTTTCGCCGCCCTTTTCTTTTCCGCCACGCTGGTGCGGCGTCCGTGGGCGCGCGTCCTCATCCTCGCGCTCGCGCCGCTCCTCGCGCTGGGAATGAACTTTCTGCGCTCGCTCGCCTTGACCCTGCTGGCCGGCGCGCGCGTGAACATTTCGGGCTTCTGGCACGACCTGGCCGGCTTCGCGGTGCTGGGAGTGACCGCGCTGATTCTCGGTGGCCTCGCCCTCCTGCTCGAACGCGATTCCAAACGCACAGCCACCGCGAACCCGATCGATTCGACACGCGGATACTCGAACCGCCCGTTTTTCATCCTGGGAGCAGGCCTGGGGGGC
>JBEGJD010000343.1:0-13996 GCA_041184765.1 Verrucomicrobiota bacterium
GGTTTTCCGAAAAGCGCGCAGCGGAAGTCGGGCAGCAATTGGACGCAGGGAATGCCGGCCGGCTTGCCATGCGGCATCCCGGGGATCGGCGATGTGATGGAGGGGGCGATGCAGCAGGCGCCGCACTCCGGACGGCAGGTGGCGGGTGATTCGCAGGTAGGCGACGGGTCGTGGTCCGGCATGCGTCGCGAAACGCTGCCGGGAGCCGGTCGCCGCGCCAAGCTTGGCGCCGTTCAGGCCGAAACGAAGCGACCGCCTCCCGGCGCAGGTTGGTCCGGAGTCGGGTTGTTGATCGCGGACTCGAGCCACCCGCGGTCTTCGTCCGCGCCGAGATAGCCCGGCCAGGCGTCACCCTCCGCGCAGAGACCCGCGCGGCCGGGCTCAAGGTAAAGGGCGCGGAGCGTCTCCGCGATCTCGGCGGGCCCGGCGAGAAAGCGGCACTCGTGCCGAGGCGCCCAGGCCTGCCGCGCACGACGCAGGCAGGGCGCGAGACGTCGCTTCAGCTCCTCCGCGGCCTCGGCCGGTCCGGTCTTTGCGTCGAGCGTGGCGACGAGCCGGGCGGTGTGCGGAAGCAGCAGGGCGCAGCGGACGCGCCACCAGCCCTCGAGTACAAGCAGGTGAACGGCCGCGTGGAACTCGGAGGCGAGGTGAATTGAGTTCAGGGGCGCGCCGCGACGGCCGGCGTGCAACGTGATGAGGTGCGCGCCGGCCCCGGGGCGGTGGCCGGAGGGAAACGACGGCGCGGATTCACTGAAGCGGAGCGGGATCATCGCTCGACTCCGGCGGGCGTGCGACCGAGCGCCAACGGCGCGACGTACCCGAATCGGGGGATCGGGCCGCGAGGCAGCGTGTAACCCGGCGCGGGCCCGCCGTAACCGCAGCATCGTGAGTGCTAACCCGCGGTGGGGGTGATGAGGGAAAGCGAGACGGAGTGATGCAGAAATGGCCGAAGGAATCTCCGACGATCCGAGGGAGGCGCCCTCGGCTACACCGCACGCGTTTGCTGACGAAAGTCCTTTCGGTATTCCCGAACGAAAGACGTTCCGTGTAGCCGCGGCCGCCCGCCGCGGCTGAAGCCGCGGATCATTCGGCGAGCTTCGGAACGAAAAGGCCGCGCTGTGATTTATTCTGCCGCTCGGCGGGAACTCGCGCGGCTCCCCGCGTCACTTTCCGAACGCCACGGCGGTCGGCGCGTCGCGGCCTGCTCCGTTACCTCCGTTTGCTCCTGTCGGTCGGCTCAGGCCACGGAGCCATCCTGCCCCGCGACGTGCCGGCTCAGTTCGCACCTCGGCTGGCCGGCGCGGGGGTCGCGGGTGCTTTGGCGGCGGCTTTAGGCGCGGGTGCCGGACGATAGAGGCTCACGAGGCAGCCGCCCGTTGCGGCCATCACGATCCCGAGGAAAAACTGCCAGGGCACTCCGGCTATCCCGTCCTTCGGCGGATGCATCCACGTGGCCACGACGGCGTTCACGATGGGCGCACCGGCGAAGACGATGGACATCACGACCTGCGGGTTTCCCTTGGCGCCGAAGGCGAGAAGGATGCCGAAGGCGCCGACGGCCCCGAGCGTGCCGGCGATCAGGGAGATCCAGACGCCTTTGGCCGGAAAGCTGAAGTCGGAGCCGTTGGTCTTCAGCAGCACGAGCGGCGCGAGCACGGCGAAGATGAAGTAGGCGATGCCGACAAACAGGAACGCCTTGTAGCGTCCCAGCACGGGATCGTTCATGGCCATCTGGCCGCTGTGCAGGAAGACGCCGTAAAGGCCCCAGGAAGCGACGGTGAGGAGGACGTAATTAAGCCATTGCATGGTCGTGGTGGTGAAGGGTGGGAGTGCGGAAAGGAAAGTTCAGGCGCCAGGAAGTTCGACGGTGGGCTCGCGCTCAAGCACGGCGCGCAGCGCCGACGGCACAGGCGTCTTGCGGATCTCGCGCGTCACCGCATCCAGCGAAACGTGAACAATCGAGCAGCGGCCCGAGGCGACGGGCTCGGTCGGGCCCGAGGAAGGACCGAAGATCCAGAACCCGTAGGTGAGGCTGTGGGTGCGGACTTCCTGGCCGCGAAGCGCGACGCGCAGCGTTTCCCCAAAACGAGCGGGACGGTGGAAATCGCACGCGACGGCGAGGCGAGGCCAGCCCTGTTGCCGCGCGCCGTCCGTGGTGTGGACGGCCAGCCCGACCGAGCGCAGGAACGCGTGTTCCGTGTTCTCGGCGTAGCGCAGGAAGTTCGCGAAGTGCACGATGCCCGCCAGATCGGTGTCGGCGAAGGCCACCTCGACGCGGTGGCAGAAATGAAAGCGGGCGGGGATCTCCATGGGTGGCGGGTTGCCGTGGCGCGAGTGGCCCGGGTTTTTTCCCGTATCGTGCCAGCTTAAGCAAGCGTGCCGGCGGGCCGTGTCTTCGCGGCCGGCACGGCGAGAGCGCGGATATAGGCGCGGCGGGCGTGGCGGTTGTGCCGGCGCAGCGCGGACTCGAGCGAGGCGGTGGAGCCGCGGCGCACGGCGGCGACGATCGCGCGGTGCTCCCGCTGCGCCTCGGCGAGACGCGGGCCGGGAACGGAACGGAAGAAATGGCGCCGGATGCGCTCCCAATGGTCGAACGCGAGGCGCAGGCCGTCCCCCACGAGGGGCAGTCGCGCGATGGCGGCGAGGCGCAGGTGGAAGGCGGAGTTGGCGCGGCTCCATTCATCCGCGTCACCTCGCCGCGCGGCGCGATCCAACTCGGCGAGCAGGGCTTCAAGTTCGGCGACGTCAGCCGGAGTGGCGAGGGCGGCCACGCGGCCGGCCGGTGCGGTCTCGAGCCCTTCAAGGAGCGCGAACACGTCCGCCACCGAGTCCGCGTCGAGCGGCGCCACCTCGGCCCCGCGGTGCGGCCGGATGACGACCAGCCGCTCGCTGGCCAAGCGGGCGACGGCCTCGCGCACCGGGATGGCGCTCACCCCGTGGCGGCGGGCGAGGGCGTCGAGGTTGACGTACTCCCCGGGCGGAAGCGCGTGGGTGAGGATGGCGCCCCGCAGCCAGGCATGCACTTGCTCGGTCTTGGTCGGCGGACGGGCGGGAATGGCGGGCAGCGCTTGGGCCATGGGCTCGGCGGAGAGGCTGGAAAGCGTTTGACGGTCCCGCAATCATATATGATTTACGATCTTCCAACGCCATGTCCGCGCCCGCCGCCCCGCTCCCCGACCTTCGCCGCCTTTGCGTCCACACCATCACCACGAAGCCCTGGCCGGTGGAGACCGCCGCCGCGCGCTTCGCCGCCGCCGGGGTCGGCGGCATCACGGTGTGGCGCGACGCGCTGGCGGGCCGCGATATCCCGGCGACCGGCCGGCTGTTGCGTGACCACGGGCTGGCGGTCGTCTCGCTCTGCCGCGGCGGTTTCTTCCCGGGTAAGACCGCGGAGGAGCGGGCGCGGGCGATTGACGACAACCGTCGAGCGGTGGCCGAGGCCCACGCGCTGGGCGCGCCGCTGGTCGTGCTGGTGTGCGGCGCGGTGCCCGGTCAGCCGCTGGAGGAGTCGCGCCGGCAGATCCTCGACGGCATCGCCGCCGTGCTGCCCGATTGCCGGGCCGCGGGCGTGCGGCTCGCCATCGAGCCGCTGCACCCGATGTACGCCGACAGCCGCTCGGCGGTTAACACCCTCGCGCAGGCCAACGACATGGTGGAGGCGCTGCGCTCGCCGCACGTCGGCGTCGCGGTCGACGTCTACCACCTCTGGTGGGACCCGGCGCTGGAGAACGAGATCGCGCGCTGCGGCCGGCTGGGCGCGCTGGCGGCGTTCCATGTGTGCGACTGGCGCACGCCCACGATCGACCTGCTCAACGACCGCGGCCTCATGGGCGAGGGTTGCATCCCGCTGCGGCTGATCCGCGCTTGGGTCGAAGCGGCGGGTTTCCGCGGTTTCAACGAAGTGGAGATTTTCTCGAACCGCCTCTGGGCCGGAGATCAGGACGAGTTTCTCGGGAACATCGTCCGCGCCTACCGGGAGCATGTTTGAAGGGACTGAAGGACTAAGGACCAAAGGACTAAGGGACCAAGGGACTGAGGGTGAAACCACGAATGGACACGAAGGCACACGAAGGGGAGGGAGCTGAGGGCTTCGGGGCGCGGATCATCCCTGGCCGGCCTGGTTGTTCGAGCTCGGTCGGAGGGGTTTCCGAAGTGCTTTGCGGGGTTTAACCACGGATGGACACGGATGAACACGGATACCGGCAGAGTATTTCTCCGCGCAGCCCGGGCTTTTTTCTCCAGGCACGACGTGTGGTCATTGCCGGATTGGCGGTGGGTCCCTCCGAATCCGTGTCTATCCGCGTCCATCCGTGGTTGTCCCCCGTCTTGGTCCGGATGCCATTTTGAAGGTTTCGTTTAACGTCCCGACTCCTTTCACCTGTTTTCTTTCACCATGAAAATCCACCGGCTCGGCATCATCATGAACGGCGTCACGGGACGCATGGGCACCAACCAGCACCTGATCCGCTCGATCAAGGCGATCATCGACCAGGGCGGCGTGAAGCTCTCGGACTCCGAGGTGATCATGCCCGACCCCGTGCTGGTAGGCCGCAGCGAGGAGAAACTGCGGGCGCTGGCGGCCCGTACGGGCGTGTCGCGCGTGTCGACCAACCTCGACGCCGAGTTGGCGAACGCCGCCAACCAGATCTATTTCGACGCGACGCTCACGGGCCAGCGGCCGGTCGGCGTGCGCAAGGCGATCGCGGCGCGCAAACACATCTACTGCGAGAAACCCACGGCGACCACGGCCGCCGAGGCGCTTGCGCTGGCCAAGGAGGTCACCGCCGCCGGGCTCAAGAACGGCGTGGTGCAGGACAAGCTCTGGCTGCCCGGCCTCGTGAAGCTGAAGTACCTCATCGATACCGGCTTCTTTGGCCGGATCCTCTCCGTTCGCGGCGAGTTCGGCTACTGGGTGTTCACCGGCGAATACGAGAAGCTCCAGCGCCCGTCGTGGAACTACCGCAAGGAGGACGACGGCGGCATCATCGTGGACATGCTCTGCCACTGGCAGTACGTGATCCAGAACCTGTTCGGTGAGATCAAGAGTCTCACCTGCCTCGGCGCGACGCACATCCCGCGGCGCTGGGACGAGAGCGGAAAACCGTACACCTGCACCGCCGACGACTCCGCTTACGCGACGTTCGAGTTGGTGAACGGCGTGATCTGCCAGTTCAACTCGTCGTGGGACGTGCGCGTGCGGCGCGATGACCTGCTCACGCTGCAAGTCGACGGCACGCATGGCTCGGCCGTCGCCGGCCTGCGCGACTGCACCGCGCAATCGCTGGCCGCCACGCCGCGCTGCATCTGGAATCCCGACATCGACAGCCCCATCAAGTACATGGACGGCTGGACGCGCGTGCCAGACCAGGGTGTTTACGACAACGCCTTCAAGGTGGAGTGGGAGCTGTTCCTGAAACACGTCGTCACCGGATCGCCGTTCCCGTGGACCCTCCTCGAGGGCGCGAAGGGCGTGCAGTTGGCGGAGCTGGGCCTCAAGTCGTGGGCCGAGCGCCGCTGGCTCGACGTGCCGCCGCTGAAGTGAAGTAAGGACAGGTTTCCTCAGGAATCTCTGAACATCCGAGGGGAGCGCCCTCGGCTACACCGCGCCGGAAGTGATGGGGGAAAGCGAGAGGGAGCGAGGGGGGAAGCGCTTCCGACTCGCTCCGCGGGTGAGTACCGCGGATGGATCCGGTGAACACGGATCAGCGGGCTTGGTGTAGCCGCGGCCTCCCACCTTCGCCAAGGCTTCGGCGGGCGAGCCCGACGATGTCGTGGGACAGACGGCCGAAGGCGATTCCGATGGTAGCCGACCTTAATCGCAGGTCGCGCAGACCAATGCGGAGCCGGTCAGGGCGTGAGGATCGCGTCGTCCTCGGTCCAGAGGCGGCGGTCTGGGCCGGCGCTTCGGATCTCCATGCGGCGGGCGCTTTCGGCGTGGAAAAAGAAGGGGGTTCCCCAGCGGTCGCAAAGCTGGCCCTCGGCGTTCACGGCGGGGTGGCCGCGCGGGACGAACGCCACGCCCGCGGGATTCCGACCCTGCAGCGCGGCGGTGATCTCCGCGTTGGACCCGACGGGATTTCCTTCGCGCGGGAAACTCGTGCGGAACGCCTCGAGCATTCCGAGCACCACCCGCAGATCCGCCTCGATGGTGCCGCCTGGGGTGTTCAGTTCGTCGGCGAGGCGTGACTCCTCCGCGGGGAGCGTAGCCGGGCTCTTCGCCGAGGTTGCGGCCGGGCGGCGGAACGCGGGATCTTCCTCGCGGGCGCGTGTGGGAGGCGGCGAGGCTTCGACGGGCAACGGCACCGTCCGAGGCCGCGCCCACCACCAGAGGGCGACGATCGCGAGGGCGAGCGCGGCACCGAGCAGCGCGCGCCGGCGGGTCATCCGAGGAACCCGAGGTTGGCCCGGGAGAAACGCCCGATGTTGGGCAGCACGATCGGAAGGTCGGTGGCACTCACACCGAACCAAGTCGCGAGGGTGGCGGCGTACTGGTCGACGCTCGTGGTCGGGATCCAGCGGCCGAGGCCCGTGTCGTCGGGCCCGTTGATCGAAAGCGCGGGCATGCGACCGTAGATGTCACCTCCGCGCACGGCGCCGCCGACGACGAAGTGATGGCTGCCCCAGCCGTGGTCGGAACCGTCGCCGTTGGAGCGGAACGTGCGGCCGAAGTCGGAGGCGGTGAAGGTCGTGACCTGGCTCTCGATCCCCAGCTCGAGGGTGGAGGCGTGGAAGGCGCTGACGGCCTGGCTGATCTGGGAGAGCAGGCCGGCGTGGGTTCCGGTCACCGGATCGGTGCTCACCAGCTGGCCGGCGTGAAGGTCCCAGCCGCCGAGTTGGACGAAGAAGATCTGCCGTTTGAGCCCCAGGCTGGGCGCGGCGCTGATGAGCCGCGCCGCCATCTTGAGCTGGTTGCCGGCGGTGGTGGAGGGGAAGACGGTTTTCAGCGCGGTGGTCGCGCCGAGGACCGAGTTGAGGAGTTCCGCGCTGACAATGGCCTCGGAGGAGGCGGAGCCGAACGCGGCCTCGAACAATCCCGACTGCTGCTGACCGAAAAGGTCGCGCTGGGCGCGGTAGCGGATGCCGTCGAGGGTGGTTGGGGTCGTGGAGGTGGTGGTGCCCGTGAGGGTGGTGGCGCCGCCGGTCCCAACCGCGTATTGGGTCACGGTCGACCCGACTTGGAACGTGTTCTTCCCCGCGATGCTGATCGACATGGAGATCTGCTCGCTGGAGTTGAGGGCGTTGACGAGGTCGGCGACCCGCCCGCCCCAGCCGGTGGCGGTAGGTTTGTCGGGAACGCTGTGCTGCCATTGCACCTGCTGGTCGCTGTGGGAGAAGAGCTGCGGGGGGAGCGGCACGCTGCGCGCGTTGTACTGGGCCTTGGTCGTCGGATAAACGAGCGTTCCGACATTGGCGATCAGGGCGGCCTTGCCGGAGTCGAACAGCGACTTGAGCTCGGTCACCGCGGGGTGGAGACCCCACGTCCGGCCGTCGGAGGACTTGGGAGCGAGGGATAACAACGAGGCCTTCGGCAGGGCGAGGTTGCTGCGGGCGGTCTTGTAAGCCTCGTAGCTCGCGGCGTCGGTGGCGGCGCCGGCCCCGGTGGGAACGATGAGGTTGTTGGCGTCGTTGCCACCGTTGAGGAAGAGGCAAACGAGCGCCTTGTAATCGGCGGGGTGGGCTCCGGCGCGGGCGGGCGGCTGCGGACCGTTGGCGGGATTGGCGACCGCGCCCATCAGGCGCAGGCCGCCGAGCGTGGAGAGCAGGCCGGTGGCGCCGACGGCCGCGCAGCAGGTGCTGCCGAAGAATTCGCGGCGGGAAACCTCGGGGGCGGTCTTCTTGCGGTTGCTCATGGGAGGAGGCGTCGGGGGTTATTTTTGGATCGCCGCGTTGGGCGAGGTGAGCACGAGCAGGATGGCGCTGCGGACGCGGTCGGTAGCCGAAGTCGTCGAGGGCAGCGAGGCCATCGCGGTGGTGATGCGGGTGCGGGCCGCGGCGGAAAGCGAACCGGAGCAGAGCACAAGGTTCAGATGGTCGAGCAGCGCAGGGACGTTGCCGACGAGCGATTCCTCGTACGAGAGGTTCAGGGTCAGGGTGTAGTCGGCGGCGGTGGTGGGCACGCCGTTGCTGGTCGGCGTGGCGGCCACGACGAATCCCCGGAGATAATTGGGCACCATGATCGCGTAGTTGTCGTCGGTGATCTCGAACTCGGGCGCGACCAGGCCGGCGCTCGCGAGCGGTCCGGGAAGGACGTAGTCGGAATGGTAGAAATTGAACACCGTCGGCGAACGCAGGGCGGCCTGGGCGAGATTGCCGAGCGCGTTCCAAGGCAGCGTGGACGAGAAGACGGTGGCGATTTCGGCGGCGGTGGCCGGCTTGGGGGTGGCGGACGTGATGAACGTGCCGTTCACGGTGTGGCGGTAGCCGAGGAAGCGTCCGCTCGGGGAGGAGGCGCCGAAGCTGCGCAGGAGGTTCGTAAGGCGGAGGAGAGGTTCTTTCAGTTTACCGTGGGCGACGTTGTTGAGGAGATCAGGCGAGCGGGCCTCGTAGTCGGTGAGGATGGCGCGCACGACGGCGCCGAGGTTGCCGCGGGTGCCGGAGCCGTCGTTCTCGAATTTCCGCGCCACGCGGTAAACGTAGGCCGGACTCGGGTTGCTGGTGACGAGGCGCTGGATGAGCAGCTTGGAGATGAACGGCGGGGTGTTGGGGTGGTTGAAGAGGGCGTCGAGCGCGAGCTGCAGGTCCTTGGTCCCGCCTTGATTGGCGGGGATCGGGGTGGCGAGCACGGGGCTCAGGTCCTTTGCCGTGTCGTCGTGAAACGCCGCGAACAGCTGCATCGGGCTGATGTAGTTCGCGCTCGCGGTGCGGAACGCCGTGGAACTGGTCGACGGGTAGGCCCAGCCGGTGAAGACCTTGGCCATCTCGGTGATGGTGGTCTGGTTGTAGGTGGGGATCGGCAGGCCGTCGGAGCCGAGCATCAGGGTGCCGTCGGGTTGGAGCCGCACGAGGCCGATGGTGAACAACTGCATGACCTCGCGCGCGTAGTTCTCGTCGGGCGTGGTGATCGCGTTGCCGGCGGTGTCGAAGGTGGCCTTGGCGTTACGCAGCGAGCTGAGGAACTCGCCCATCATGGGGCTGAGCGTGATGTTCTCGAGCAGCGTGCGGAAGTTGCCGAAGGCGCCGTTGCCGAGGATGTCGTAGTAGTTGGCCAGCGGCTCCGAGCGGCTGTCGTCGCCGAGGCCGATGTCGGAAACGACCAGGATCTGGCTGAGGGCGTAAGCGACGCGCTGGCGCAGCTGGTCGTTGGCGGTGAGGGCCACCTTGAACCACGCCGACTGGCGGTTGGGCGGGTGGATCGCGTTCCAATTGGTGAAGCTGCTGCTGCCGCCGAACCGCGTGCGGTCGTCGATGATAGCGGCACGGTGCGAGGTGAACGGGAGGGCGAGCTGGGCCGTGATCCAAGCGTCGATGCTGCCGCCGGTGAGCGCGTCGATCTCACTCTTCTTCGGTCCGAAGGTCGCCTGCGTGAGGAAACGGGCGGCGTCGATCGCGGTGACGTTGCTGAGGGAGATGGCCGGAGCGTCGGCGGGGGCGCGGAACGAGCTCGAGCCCGAACCCTGGATGAACGTGCCGCGCACCTCGCCGGCGGGATAGCGGGCGGTGTCGACGCCGACGTAGATGTTGCCGGATTTGAGCGCGGCGAGGAGGGCGGCGTTGCTGTAGTTACCGGTGGGCAGCAGGAGCCACTGGGCGGTGCCGGAGGCGGCGTAGGGCAGGGTGAAGACGAAGTCGCCCGAGGGCCCTATCCTCAGGTGGGCCGAGGTCACGGCCGACGAGAGGTTGGAGACGCTGAACGTCACGGCGGCGACGGATTCGTCGGCGCTGAGCAGAATGGTCGCCGTGCCGGACGCGGTGGAGGCGGTGGCCGAGGTCTCCGGACGGACGGACGCGACGTAGAGTGTCGCGGCGCTGTCGGTGATGGAGACCGTGGCGTTGGTTTGGGCGCCGAGCGTGTAGCCGGTGCCGGCGACCACGGTGACCACGACGGTGTCGGTGCCCTCGTTCTGCAGGTCTGGGTTGGGCCTCACGGGCACCGCGATGGAGGCGACGCCCGGCGGAAACACGAGTGTGCCGGGTAGGCTGACGTAGTCGAAGCCGTTGACCGCGGACCCGCCCAGGCCGTAGCGCACCTCGAGCGGGAAGTTGACGGGCCCGGAGCGGGTGAAGGTGAACTCTCCGTTGCGGGCTCCCGACTCGTCGGCGGTGGCCTTCGTCGCGGCGACGGAGACGGCGGGCGTGGCGGGCGGGGTAAGATCGTAGACCTCGACGATCGCGACGCCGGACGTGTTACCGGCGCCCGTGACCTCGACGGTGTAATTGCCTGCCGCGAGGTCGACGATCATGGCGGCGTCGCGACTGCCGGACGGGAATCCGAAGGCGCCGTTGGCCTCGAAGGTCTGGCGCAGCAGGTCGGCGGTGATCGCGCCGGTCTGGGTGCCCCAGTCATCGTTGGTGGCGACCACGGTGGCGGTGCCACCGGTGCGGCGGAGGATCATGGTCGGGTTCGCGAGAAAATCGGAGACCCCGAGGGGGCCCAAGGCGGGGCCGGCGGCGCGGATCAGGAACTTGCGCGTGCCCGATCCGGCGGAGACGACGAAACCCGGGGTCAGCGGGACGGAGGTGCCGGTGACGCGCGCGCGGGTGGAGAGGTTGGCGAACTTACCGCCGGTGGCGCCCACCTCGTAGACCTCGACGATGGCGTTGCCGGAGGTGTTATTGGCCCCGTTGACCTGGGCGGTGTAGGCGCCCGGCGCGAGTGTCGCCACCACGGCGGCGTCACGGCTCCCGTTTGCGAGCGCGAAAGCGCCCACGGAGGTGAAGGTGGCGGCGTCGGCCGCGCTCCAATTGTCGTTGGCAGCGGCGACGCGGGTGGAGGAATTCGGGCCGAACACCGTGAGCTGCGGGTCCACCAGGGTGCCGGCCACGTTGAACGGGGCGGCGCCGATGGTCGGGCCCACCGCGCGGATCACGACCTGTTTGGGTGTGGTGCCGCCGATGACAAAGCCGGCGGTGAGCACATCGTCGCCGGTGCCGACGCGGGTGAGAGCGGAGACGTTGGCGAGACGCGTCTCCTGCGCGGTCAGGGACGCGGGGAGGAGGAAGAGTAAGCCGGCGGCGATCGCGGCTGACCGTGGACGCAGCGAAATCATGGCAGCGGGGATTGGGTGTCGCTAAGATGGGCGGGACGAGAAGACCGTCAACTTCCGCGGGCGGCGGCTAGGCGACTTTAGCGCAGGGTGCGCAATTGGACTGCGTCCACCAGCCGGTCCTCGGCGACGATGTCGGTGGCGATGACGATCTTGTCGCCCGGCGCCGCGAGTCCCGCGCGGCGAAGGTGGGCGAGCGCGTTCTCGATGGTGGCGTTGGGGTCGGTGGCCAGCTCGAGGAGGATCGGTTCCACGGCGCGGAGCAGCCGGAGCTGGCGCAGCACCTGGAGCGATGGCGTGAACGCGAAGATCGGCGAATGGGCGGGCCGCAGCAGCGCGATGCCCTGGGCCATGAAGCCGTGGCGGGTGAAGGTGACGAGTTTCGAGCCGGGGATCTGGCCCGCCAGCACGACCGCGGCCTTCAGCACTTTCATCCGCTCGCCAGTGAACACGGCGGGTTCAGCGGCCTCCGCCGCCGTCTCGCGCTCGATGCGCCGCGAGATCGTGTCGAGCATCCGCACGCACTCCAAGGGGTACTTTCCGATGGTGGTCTCACCGGAGAGCATGACGCAGTCGGCCAACTCGTAGACGGCGTTGGCGACGTCGGTGATCTCGGCGCGGGTTGGCACCGGTTGGGTGATCATCGACTCCAGCATGTGGGTGGCGACGATCACGGGGCGGCCCTGCGCGAGGCAGGCGCGCACGGCGCGGCGCTGGATCACGGGCAGTTCCTCGAAGGGGCACTCGATGCCAAGGTCGCCGCGCGCGATCATGAGGCCGTCGCAGGCCTCGACGATCTGCGTGAGGTTTTCGATCGCCGAGCGGTCCTCGATCTTGGCGATGATCTTCACCTTGGATTTCCGCTCCGTGAGAAACTCGCGCAGGATCTCCACGTCGCGTGCCTCACGCACGAACGAGAGCGCGAGGAAGTCGATGCCTTCCTCCAGGCCCACGGTCGCGTCGCCCCGGTCCTTTTCGGTGAAGGCCGGCAGGTTCACCTTCACCCCGGGCAGGTTGATGTGACGGCGCGATTTCAACTCGCCCGGGATCACCACGCGGCACCGGATGCGCGCTTCGCGTTTCTCCAGCACCTCGAGGCGCAGCAGGCCGTTGTCGACCAGCACCTCGTCACCCACGCGGATATCGTCCACCAGGCCCTGGTAGTTCACGTCGACCGAGCGCACCTCCTCCCCGCTTTGGCCGGCGACGCCGGGTTTGACCGTGAAGTCGAAGACCTCACCCGCGCGCAATTCCAGCGGTGCCGCCAGATCGCCCGTGCGGATCTCGGGGCCCTTGATGTCCATCATCACCGCGACCTCGCGCCCGGTCCGCTCGGAGGCCGCGCGGATGCGGCGGATGGTCTGACGTGTCCAGTCGTGGCTGGCGTGCGCCATGTTCAGCCGGACGATGTCCACCCCGGCGCGGATCAGCGATTCGAGCGTCGCCTCGCCCTCGGTGGCGGGACCGAGCGTCGCGATGATCTTGGTGCGGCGAAAAGTATCGGCGGACATGCGGTGACCGTGCCGGCCGCCGCGGACGCACGCAAGGGCGCGTCAGGCCAGGTCGAGCCAGGGCGTGGTCTGGCCCTGTTCGACGACCGAAAACTCGCAGGAAGCGAGGCTGGAGCGCACGCCGGCGAGGGCCTCCTCCACGGCGGCGCGTGAATTGCAGTCGCGCGAAAGGTGGGTGAGGTAGATGTGACGCCAGCGCGGGCTGGCGACATCGGCGAGCAGTTCGCGCACGGCCTCGTTGGAGAGATGCCCGTGGCGCCCGGAGATGCGCTGCTTGGTGGCCCACGGGCGGCGGGTGTCGGCCTGTAACAACCGCGAACAGTGGTTCGACTCGACGACGACCACGTCGCACTCGCGGATGCACTGGCGGATGTTGAGCGGGGCGTGGCCGAGATCCGTGATCCACGCGAGGGAACGCCGCGGTGCGACGAGGTCGCCGTCGTGTCCGTGGGAGAACCGGAAACCCACGGGGTCCTGCGCGTCGTGCGGCACGGCGAAAGTGTCTACCTCTAGGTCGCGGAAGCGGAAGCGGCTGCCGGTTTCGAATACGTTCCAGTCGGCCCGCCACGAGAGCCCGGCCTGCACGGCGCGGCGGGTACCCTCGTTGGCGAAGATGCGGATGTGCGGAAAGCGCTTCAGGCCCTCGAGGCCGTCGGCGTGGTCGCCGTGCTCATGGGTGAGGAAGATGGCGTCGACCCGCGCGAGCGACTCGCCGACCTCCTCCAATAATTGCCCTAGCCGGCGGGCGGAAAACCCGGCGTCGACGAGCACGCGGGCACCCTCGGTGACGAGCAGCGCGGAATTACCCGAGCTGCCGCTGCCGAGGATCGTGAACCGCATCGCCATGGCGAGTTGATGGGCCGGGTGGCGTCGTGCGGGCCAGACAAAAAGCCGCGGAGGAGCGAGGTGAGAAAGGACGAAGGGACCAAGGGACTGAGGGACGGAGGGACTGAGGGACCCAGGGCGCGATCGGATGGCGGTCGATGTATCCGGGGTTGCTAACCCCGGAAAATGCAGAGGCGCTTTTTGACGGGACGAGCCGCGCGAATTCGGCCGAGCTCGATCCGTGGTTAAAACCTTCAGGTCCTTAAGAAGAGCCTTCCGAGGACGGTAGTTGGGCCCACGGAACACTCGGAACGACACGGAAAACGTGCGATGGTCGCGTCACGAAGGACATGGCCGCAGGGACGAAGGGACCAAGGGACTGAGGGACTAAGGGACCGAGGGCACGATCGGATGGCGGTTGATGTAGCTGGGGTTGCTAACCCCGGGAAATGAAGG
>JBEGJD010000344.1:0-7497 GCA_041184765.1 Verrucomicrobiota bacterium
GCACGCCCGGGCGGGTGCTTGACCACCTGGAGCGCGGCACGCTTCGTCCCGATAGCCTCCGCATCGTCGTGCTCGACGAGGCCGACCGCATGCTCGACATGGGTTTCCGCGAGGACATCGAACGCGTGCTGGCCGCGACCCCGACGAACCGGCAACTACTGTTCTTCTCCGCGACCATGCCGCGGGCCATCCAGGAATTGATCGGCCGCTTCAGCAAGGACCCGGCCTGGATCAAGATCGACGCGGTGGCGCGGAACGCCCCGCAGGTGGAACAGACGTATTTCGAAGTCGACCGGCGCTCCAAGCTCGAGGCGCTCACGCGTCTGATCGACCTGCATGACTTCCGCTACGGGATCATTTTCTGCGGCACCAAGGTGATGGTCGACGACCTCGATGAGCACCTGCACGCGCGGGGTTACGCCGTCGACCGCCTGCACGGCGACATCCCCCAGGCGGGGCGCGACCGCGTCATGCGGAATTTCCGCGAGCGGAAATTTGATTTCCTGATCGCGACCGACGTCGCCGCGCGCGGGCTGGACGTCGACGACCTCGAGGTCGTGTTCAACTTCGACCTGCCCAACGACGCTGAGGACTACACGCACCGCGTGGGCCGCACCGGCCGGGCGGGCCGGCAGGGAAGGGCGTTCACCTTCGTGAGCGGGCAGGAGATCTACAAGTTGCAGGGCATGGTACGCTGGGCGAAGCTCGATATCCGGCGCGGCCGCATCCCGTCGCTCGACGAGGTCGAGGAAGCCCGCGGCAACGCCTTTTTCGAACGCATCCGCGCCACCCTGGAGGCGCGGCAATTCAAGCCGCGCGACCGGATGATCGACCGCCTGCTGGACCAAGGGTACGCGAGCACCGACATCTGCTCGGCGTTGATCCACCTGCTGCAGGGAGGCGGTGAACCCTCGCCGGAGGCCGCCGCGTCCGCGAAGCCCGCGCGCCCTGCGGCCGCCGCCGCTCCTTCGGCGCCTGTTTCCAAGCCGACTCCGACTTCGCCCAGGCCGGCGGTGGCGCCGGCCCCGCGCGGCAAGTCCGCCTTCGAGCGTCCCGCCCGCACCGGCCGCGAGGCGGGAATGGCGACGGTGCGGCTCAACGCGGGCAGCCGCCACGGAATCACGGCCGCCGACATCGTCGGCAAAATCGCGGGCGTCACGCGTCTGCCGGCGTCGATTGTGGGCGCGATCGATCTGCTTGAGGACCACGCGCTGGTGGACGTCGGGGCGCACCACGCCGAGCTGATCCTGAAGAAACTCGCGCGGGTGCGGGTGAAGGGCGTTTCGCTGGAACCGAGGGCGGAATCACCCGCGCCTTGACCCGCGGCCGCCGGTGGGCGGCTTGCCTCATCGTGGCAGAGGCGGTGAAATCGTGGCGCCGATGAACGATGCCCCGAGCCACGTCCGGGAGTTTCTCGCCTCCTGGGGGCTGGAGGCCTCGCTGTTCTCGCTGCTGGGTTTCGCGCTGGGTTTGTTCTTCGTCGCCCGGCTGGTCAGCGAGAAACGGGCGCCGGCCAACACCTTCGCGTGGATGCTGGTCATCCTGTTCCTGCCCTGGGTCGGGGTCCCGCTCTACCTGCTCATCGGCGGCCGCAAGCTGCGGCGCGTGCGCGAGCGCAAGGGAACGGTGCGCCCGGTCGTGCCGCCGGCCTACGTTTTGGAACCATCGGCGGTCGCTTCATCGGCGGCCCAGACCATGTTCGCCGCCGGGGGGCCGCCGCCTTGCACCGGCAACCGGCTCGCCCTTCTCACCACCGGCGAGGAGGCGTACGCGGAACTCGAGCGCCGGATCCGCGAGGCGCGCTCCCAGATCCACATCGCGACTTTCATCCTCGGGCGCGACGACACCGGACGCCGCCTGGTGCGTTTGCTGGCGCAGCGGGCGCGCGAGGGCGTGCGGGTGCGCCTGCTGCTCGATGCGGTCGGGTCGTTTCTTTCCGGTTTCGATTTCGTGCGGCCCATCCGTCAGGCCGGCGGCGAGGTGGAGCGTTTCATGCCGGTGCTGCCGTTCACGCCGCGCGGCTCCGCCAACCTCCGCAATCACCGCAAGATCGCGGTCTTTGACCGGTCCTGCGCGATCGTCGGCGGGCATAATCTCGCCCGGGTCTACATGGGTCCAGTCCACCGCGCGCGACGCTGGCGGGATTTCGGCGGCGTGATCGAGGGGCCGGCCGCCGCGTTGCTCGACGATGTATTCATCGCCGACTGGTGCTTCGCCACCGGCGAACGGGAGTCGGATCTCACACGCGAAGTGCCCGCCGCAGCGGGAGCCACCGCCCGGGGCGAAGCCTGCCTTCAAGTTGTGGCGAGCGGCCCCGACGTTCCCGGTGATCCGCTCTACGAGGGCATGCTCGCGATGGTGCAGGAAGCGGCCGAGAGCGTCTGGATCGTTACGCCGTACTTCATCCCCGATGACGTCCTGCTGCGCTCGCTCATCGTGAAGGCGCGGGCGGGCCGCGACGTCACGGTGATCGTGCCGCGGCGCTCGGACCACCCCATCACTGACCTTGCGCGACGCCACCACCTGCGCGAGCTGCAGCGCGCCGGTGCGCGCGTGCTCCTCCACGGGCCAGGCATGATGCATAGCAAGGCGCTGATCATCGACCGGCGCGTCGCGCTGTTTGGTTCCGCCAACCTCGATCAGCGCAGTCTCTTCGTGAACTTCGAGATCGGCGTCGCGGTGCACTCGCCGGCCGAGGTTGCCGGGGTGCGCGCGTGGGCGGAGGAACTGGCGCGCCATTGTCATACGGCGCGTCCACCGCGCGCCGCGCGGTTCCCGACGAGCTTGGCCGAGGACGTCAGCCGCCTGCTTGCGCCGCTCTTGTAGGCGGGCGTGGAGTCACACCATGCCGGCTTCGCGAAAACTGTAGTAGCCGCGACCGGCGGGATCGGACGCGGCCTGCCCCACGATCACGTGGTCGACGAGCGGGATGTCGACGGTTTGCGCGGCTTCCCGGAGCAGCCGCGTCACCTGCACGTCGGCGGCGCTCGGGGTGGGGTCGCCGCTCGGGTGGTTGTGCGAGCAGGCGATGGCGAACGCGCCCTCGCGCATTGCGATGCGGAAGACCTCGCGCGGATGGGCGAGGGTGGCGTTGGCGGTGCCGGAGGTCATCTCGACGCGCTTCATGAGCCGGTGCCGACGATTCAGGCAGAGCACCCAGAACTTCTCGACCTCGAGTCCCGCCGAAACCGGCCGCAGGTGGCGGAAGATCTGGTCGGCTTCGCGCAGCATCGGGGCCTCGCCCTCCTGCTGTCCCAGCGCCCGGCGCGCGAGCTCCATCATGGTGACCAGTTGCAGGGCCTTCACGCGGCCGATGCCCCGCAGGCGACGAAAATCGGGCTCCTTCCAGGCGAGCAGGCCGGCGAGCGAGCCGGCGTCGGAGAGTAGCTTCGCCGACAACGTCATAACGTCGGTGCCGCGCGTGCCGCTGCGTAGTAGCATCGCGAGCAACTCGGCGTCCCCTAGGGCCTGAGGACCGAGGCGCTGGAGCTTTTCCTGCGGTCGTTCCGCGGCGGCGGTGGTGAGGAGTCGGTTGGGAGCTGGAACCTCGGAGAGCGCGTTCACGCCGACGGATTGCCCCCGCAGAGGGGAAATTCCTAGGCCGCCCTGACCCGTAATTCCGGGTCAGCTCAGGAGTGAATACGCCGCGGGTCGCGCCCGTGGAGACCGCCGGAGGCGGCTCAGTGGTACTTCACGTAGCCGTTGCGGCGCAGGCGCTCGAGCCAGCGCTCCTGGGCCGCGCGGCCCATCTGCTGCACCAGCACGCGCTCAATCTGGTCTCGGACCTCGTCGAGTGGCTGGATGCCGGCGAAGCGGCGGTCTTCGGCGAACAACAGAAAGGCGCCTTCCGGCAGCAGAATCGGATCCGAGGCGTCGCCCTTCTTCAGGCTGAACGCCACTTCGCTGAACTCCTTGCGGAAGTCGGATCGCTTCAGCCAGCCCCAGTCGCCGCCCTTGCTGCGCTTGAGGTCCTTGCTGAACTGCTTGGCGAGCTCCTCGAATTTTTCCCCGGCCTTGAAGCGCGCCACGATCATGCGGCCCTGCTCCATCAGGGAGGCGTCGGTCTCGGTGTCGGTGCGCGTGAGCTGAATGAGCCGCAGGTGCACCTCGTCCTCGCGGTAGAAACGGTCCTTGTTCTCGTTGTAGTAAGTCTCGATGCGGACCGGGCTGATGATGCTCTGGGACTTCCTCTGCTGGCCCTGCATGTACTGGAAGATGATGTTCTCCTCCACCTCGCGGCGGTAATCGCGGATCGTCTGACCCTTGGACCGGAGGTAGGCGAGGAACTTGGAGCGGTCGCCCTCGAAACGCTCGGCCAGTTCCTCGGAGATCGCGTTCTCAATGTATTGCTGCGGGATCTGGCGCTTCTCGTCCTTGCGGAACTCTTTCACGATCAGCACCCGGTCGATGAGGTTCTGGATCGCGTCGTCCTGCAGGCGCTCGAGTCCTTCCTGGAACTCCTTCTCGTTGCGGGCGGAGTTGCGCAGCTGGGGAATGAGCGGGCCGATTTCCTGCATCACGTCGGCGACGGTGATGATTTTCTCCTCCGCCACGGCCACTATCCCGTTGGCAAAGCGAAGGTTAAGGTTTTGGGCAACCGGATCGCTGGAGGGGCCGGCCGGCGCGCCGGCGGGGGCCTGAGCGAGAAGGGCGGCGATCGGCGCGACGGTGAGCAAGGCTAGGGCCAGGCGGCGTCGGATCGTCATGGGTTCGTCAGATTCTTCAGAAAAACGAGGATTTCGCGCAACCGTACGAGGGGCTGGGGAGCGGTCAACCTTGGAAACCTCGAGCCGACCTGGACCCAGTCGTCAACCGTGCCGCGGCGCCGGAGGCACTTCAGCCGGTTGGCGTCCGTCTCGACCGAAACGATTCCTTTTTGTTCCGCACGCACGCGGATTTCGGTGACGAGCAGCAGCGCCTTCACCTCCTCGCCGAACCGTCCGAAGCGGTCGCGCAGGTCCTCCTCGATACGCTTCAGGGTCGCCGGCGAGTCGGCGAGCGCGAGCTTGCGGTAGAAGTCGATGCGGAGGCGCGTCTCGGCGATGTAGGTCGCAGGGAGGCGGGCCTGGATGCGCCCGACCTCCACGATCTGTTCGTCCTCCGCGTCCTTGATCGCCGTGTAGCCGTCGACGTGGCGGCGCGCGCCCGCGGCGGGTGGCTGGCCTTCGCCGACAAAAACGAAATCGAGTTTCACGCTGGCCCGCACCGCCGCGGCTGTCTTGTCGCCCTTGAGGCGCGCGACCGACTGTCGGAGCAACTGGCAATAGAGCTCGAAGCCCACGCCCACGATGTGACCGCTTTGCTCCGCTCCGAGCAGGTTGCCGGCGCCGCGCAGCTCCAGGTCGCGCATCGCGATCCGGAAGCCCGCGCCGAGCTGGTTGTGCTGCCGCATCGCGGTGAGCCGTTGTCGCGCGGTCTCCAGCAGTCGGGCGTGGCGGTGCAGCAGCAGGTAAGCGTAGGCCTGGTGGCGGAACCGCCCCACTCGACCGCGCAGCTGGTAGAGCTGCGAGAGTCCGAAGCGGTCGGCGCCCTCGATGATGATCGTGTTGCTGTTGGGGATATCGAGGCCGCTCTCGATGATCGTCGTCGAGACCAGCACCTGGTGCCGGCCGGCGACGAAATCGGTCATCACGCGTTCCAGCTCCGCCGGTTCCATCTGGCCGTGGCCGACGCCGATCGTCACGCCGGGCAGCAACTCGCGGAGGCGGTTCGCCACCAGCTCGATCGTCTGCACGCGGTTGTGCAGGTAGAAGACCTGCCCGCCGCGGCGCAGCTCGAAGTGCACCGCGTCGACCACGACTTTCTCGTCGTAGGTCTTCACGATCGTCTGGATCGGGTGGCGGTTGACCGGCGGCGTCTCGATCACGCTCAGGTCGCGGGCGCCGGTGAGCGCCATGTACAAGGTGCGCGGGATCGGCGTCGCGCTCATCGAGAGAACGTCGAGTGTCGCGCGGAAGCGGCGGAACGCCTCCTTGTGCCGCACGCCGAAGCGCTGCTCCTCGTCGATGATCACGAGGCCAAGCTCGCGGAAGACGACGTCGCTCTGCAGCAGGCGATGGGTGCCGATCAGGATGTCGACCTGTCCCGAGGCCGCGGCCTGCAGGATCTTCGTGGTCTCCGCCTTCGAGCGGAACCGGCTCAGCATCTCGATCACGATCGGGTAGCCGGCCATGCGCTCTCGGAAGGTGTTCAGGTGCTGCTGCGCCAGCACCGTCGTCGGCACGAGCAGCGCGACCTGCCTACCGCCCTGCACCGCCTTGAACGCCGCGCGGATCGCCACCTCGGTCTTGCCGAAACCGACGTCGCCGCACACCAAGCGGTCCATCGGGCGCGTGCGCTCCATGTCGGCCTTGGCGTCCTGGATCGCGCGGAGCTGGTCGGGCGTCTCGGTGAAGGGGAACGATGCCTCGAACTCGCGCTGCCAGTCGTTGTCCGCCGCGAACGCGTGCCCCGCCTGTGCCTCGCGCACCGCGTGGATGCGGAGCAGCTCGGCGGCGAGGTCGAGGGTTGCCCGTTCCGCCGCCTGCCGCGCCTTCTCCCAACGGCCCGAACCCACGCGGCCGAGCTGCGGGCGCGTCTTGCTCAGGCCCACGTAGCGGCTGATCAGGTGCGACTCCTGCAGCGGCACGTGCAGCGTCACCTGGTCGTCGAACTCCAGCGAGATGACCTCGCGGATGCCTTGCGCCGTGTCGAGGCGCGTGATCCCGCGGAAATGCGCGATGCCGTGCTGCAGGTGCACCACGAAGTCGCCCTCCACCAGTTCGGAGAAATCCAGCAGCTGGTCGACCTGCGCGCGGTGCGCGACCGCGCGGGCGCCTCCCGCCGGCCGGCGCGGACGCTGGCGGCCGAAGAGCTCCGTCTCGGTGACGACCACCAGCCCCCGGGCGGGCTTTTTCCCGCCGCCGCCTTCCGCGAGCGAAGGGAGCTTGGCCTCCTCGCGAGCGATGACGCGGAATCCCTCGTTCAACGTGCCTCGCAGCCAGCGCGGGCGGACACCCTTCAGGGCCGGATCCGCGGCGAGGAGCTCCTGCGCGCGCTTCTCCTCGCCTTCCTTCGTCACCACGCACGCGACCTCGTGGCCTTCCTTCCGCCAGGCGGCGAGGCGGCGGAGAAACTCGCTCCGCGCGTCCTCCTCGAACTCCAGCCGCTCCTGCGCCACGAGCGCGTCTCCCGGATAACGGCGGTGGTGCGACAGCGCCTCGGTGTCCCATGTGGCCTCCGCTGATCCATCGGGGAAAAGCACGCTGGCTTCGTCGAGGTCGCCCAATCCGGTCACGTCGGCGACGCGGACGACCAGCGGTCCGAGCGCGTCCTGCCCGTCGGGCGCGAGGGCGCGAAACTCCTCCTCCAGCGCGGCGGGTTCGACCAGCACGAGGCGGGCGAGGGGAGTGAGGTAGTCGGCGAGACCACCGGCCGCCCGGCCGAGTTTCACCCGGGGCGACGCCGCGAGGGAGATCGACTCCACCGTGGCGCCCGAGCGTTGGGTCACCGGGTCGA
>JBEGJD010000345.1:0-3401 GCA_041184765.1 Verrucomicrobiota bacterium
GCACAGACGACGTGGCGCTGGCGACCGGTGTGGAAACATCTCCAGGCAGCCCTTCATACCAACGAAAAGTCACCGGCGCGGAGCCGTTCGCGCCGACGTCGAGGACCGCCTTTTCTCCGAAAGCGACTGAGACCGGCAGCGGCTGCGCGACGATTTGCGGAGACGCGCCCGTGTTGACGGCCAACTCGGCCGGGGAGCTCGTGGCGGCGCCCGTCGCGTTGGACACGACCACGGAGTAGACGCCGGCGTCGGTCCGCTGCACTGCCGGCACGACAAGCGATTGCTGGGTGGCCGAGGGAATGGCGGTGCCGTCCTTTTTCCATTGGTACGACAGGGCGGAACCACTTTCCGCGGTGACCGAGAACGTGACCGAGGCGCCGGCCGCGACGACGGTACTGGCGGGCTGGGCGGTGATGATCGGAGCGGTGGAAGCGGTCGTTGCGATCCACGACAAGTAAGGCTGCAGGAGCACTCCCCCGCCCTGGCTCCCGAAGCGTCCCGGGTTGGAACCCATCGTGAAGGTGTTGATGCCCGCGAGGAACCTCCCGCTGGAGTTGGTGATGAAGGCCGGCGAACCGGAGTCACCGGGACCGATGACGGACTCGATGCCGTTACCCAGGCTGCCCCCCAGGAGCCCGAAGCTCGTGGGAAAATCGAAATCGTACTCAAAGAGCGCGGGACCCCCCCCGACCGTGGTGATGGTGTCGATGACGTTGGCGCCGACCCGCTTCCGAGTGAGTGACGCGGAAATCGTGTAGCCGAAGTCACCGCTGCCCGCGCCGCCGTAGCCCACGAAGGTGATGGGTTGCCCGGTGGTGACCGAGGCGCCCGTGATCGGATAAATCGGGATGGAATCCGGGAGCGGCGTGCTGAGGCGAATGAGCGCGAGATCAGCGGCCAGGGTGGGATGATTGAAGCCGGTGAACGACGGATTGAGACTGAACGCCTGCGCAGGAATCGACGCTGAGAGATCCCCGCTGGCGTTGAGGTTGAAGGTCACCTGCAGGTTGGAATCGACGACGCCGTTGTCGTCATCGTCGATGTTGTGTCCCGCGGTCAGCACGTACCACGGCGAGACCGCAACGGCCGTACCCGTGAAGGACCGCGTGCCGGAAGTGATGCTGAGGCTGCCCACCCCCGCGAACGGTGAGGAGAAGACGTTCTGATCGAGCCGGATCTCAGGGGAGTCAACCGGCGTCGAGGAAGCGCTGCCCGACTGCACCGCCTTTGCACGGAAAGACTGCCGTTGGTCTGCGACCAGAGGCCGGTAAGCGGTCCAAGGACCAAAAAGGTGCAGAGTGCTTTGACCGGGAGTGACGCCATCCGCTGGGACGCGAATCGCACAAGGCCCCGCGTAAATGCCAAGGTGAATCGCGGTGCGGGCCCAGCCCGACAATGCTCCTCAGCCAACGCCGTCGCTTAAGCGCACACGAGGAAGTCGCGGCCTTCCGCGTAACCGCGGCGAGTCAGGGCGGAGCGTACGAGGTCGCGGGCACCGCGGGAGGCGACGTAGCCGAGGACGAAGGCTTCCGAGGGCGGCGGCACACTGTCGGCCAGCAAAACCGGTCTCCCCGTCCCCCCGATCGCCTCCGTGGCCTTGCGTGGGTCGATGTCGATGTACCCGGCGATCGGGATGCCTTCGGCGGCCAGCAGATCGGCTCGTTTCCGCGTGGGTCGTCCCGCGCCCCACACCCAAAGCTTCCGCGCACTCCCGCCACCGAAGCCGCGTCCCCTGAGCCAACGCGCGATCCAAGGCGCCTTGGTCGAGAAGAACGCCTCCGGGGAGTAGCGCGGATCTGTACGTGACGCTCGCTCCGGAGGGTCATTCCACCGCAACAGCACGCGCGGGACCTTCGCCATCCGCACCCCGGCGTCGAGCCAGCGCAGCCAGAGTTCATAATCCTCGGGAAACGAGCCGTCGCGATAACCCCCGTGCCGTTCCACCAACTCGCGCCGGAACATCACGCTCGGGTGCGCCAACGGAGATTCCACGAAACGGTTCAGCGCGATCTCTTCCGGCGTCACCAGCGAGTTCAGCCACGCCACGTGCAACGCGTAACCGGCCGCCGCCTGAGCGTCGCCGCCATGCTCCACCAGACAGCCGACCACGCCTGTGTCGCAGCTCGCCGGCGAGTCGAGGAGGGCCACCTGCTCAGCAAGCCGCTCCGGATGCATCTCGTCGTCGGCGTCCATGCGCGCGACCAGTTCCCCGCGCGCGGCGGCGATCCCCGCGTTGAGCGCGGCGACGATTCCCTTCCGGGGCCGAACCAAAACACGGATTCGCGGATCGGTCCGCGCTAGGGATTTTAAAACGTCCGCCGTGCCATCGCGGGATCCATCGTCGACCGCCATGAGTTCCCAGTCGCGGAAACCCTGAGCGCGCACGCCGCCGACCGCCCGGGCCACCGTGCGCGCGCCGTCGCGCACCGGCATCAAAACCGAGACGCGCGGGGCCACCACCCTACTTCTTCCCGCCGCCGAGCTCCTTGCGGAGCTTCGTGATCTTCGGCGCGATCACGTAGGCGCAGTAACCTTGGTTCGGGTTACGACGGAAATAATCCTGATGGTAAGCCTCCGCCTCCCAAAACTTCTCCAGCGGCACGATCTCCGTCGTGATCGGATCGCGGAACTCCTGGGCCGCCTTGGCCCGGGACTTTTCGGCCGCGGCCTTCTGCGCCTCGTTCGCGAACATGATGATGGAGCGGTACTGCGGACCGATGTCATTCCCCTGCCCGCCGACCTGCGTCGGGTTGTGGACCTGCCAGAAAAACTCGAGCAGACGCTCCAGGGAGACCTCCGCCGGATCGTAATCGATGCGGATCACCTCGGCGTGCCCGGTCTTCTTGGTGCAGATCTGCTCGTAGGTGGGATTGGACACGTGCCCACCCGCGTAACCGCTCACGACATTCTTCACGCCCGGAAGCAGCTCGTAGGCGGCCTCGGTGCACCAGAAGCAGCCGCCGCCCAAGACAAGCGACTCAAGTTTGGCGGAAGCAGCGGAAGAAACGGAGGCGGTCATGGAGAGGAGCAAAGCGGAAAGGAGGAATACGACTCGGGTTTTCATCGGAGAACGCCGCCAAGGGTTCCGACAAACATCCCGGTGTCAAAACAGGCTCAGCCTGCGGCGTTTACTTCCCCGGCGGTGGCCAGAGTCCCATCGCGGCCATCCGCCGCTGCAGATCAAACTTCGTGAACAATTCCCGCGTCGCGACCGGATCCCGGCGCCACGCCTGCAGCGATGGGTCGTTCGCCAGGGAACGCACGAGTTCGATGATCACCGTCGACGAGTCGCGGATGAGCTCGGGCGAAACCTTGTCGATGGTATCGGCGAGGTCGTGATAGAACCGCACCGACTCCCGCGGGATCGGTCCGTTGAGCGTCAGCGCCCTCACCCCCGCGAG
>JBEGJD010000346.1:0-2894 GCA_041184765.1 Verrucomicrobiota bacterium
AGCATTTCCCGGATCGCCGTCACGCGTTCGCGCGCCAGCCGGGCGAAACTGAACGTCTGCGCCCGCGCGAGGCCCGCCGCGCGTCGCGCCGCCGCGTGCGCGTCGTCGGTGCAAAGCCGCGCCAGCGCGGCCGCGGCCGCAGCGGGAGCCGCGAAGTCAACATAGTCGGCCGCCTCCCCCGCCACTTCCCGCAGCACCGGCAGATCCTGCAAGAGGCACGGACAACCGCAGGCCATCGCCTCCGCCACGCTCCGCCCAAATGTTTCCTCCGCCGTCGGCAGCAAATGGGCGCGCGCCCCGCGGTAGACCGCCGGGAGCAGCGCGTCGTCGACCCAACCCGCGAAAACGAGGTTTCCGGCTACGCCTGCGCGTCGCGCGGCCGCCTCCGCTTCGGCCCGGCCGCCGTGCCAGTCGCCGCCCACCAGGACCAGAGGGAAACGGCGCAGCACTTCCGGCGCCAGCCGCGCATAGGCCGCAATCGCAAGCGGCGCCCGTTTGTAAGCGTAGAAATTCGAGACCCAGAGAATGTATTCGCGCGGCCATGAAGCCGGCAGTTCAGGCGCCTCGACGGAACCTTGACGGAACTGCCCGTGGTCAATGCCTTCGGGGCTCACTAGAAGCGGCGCCGCCACCGGCCCGAGTTGCGCCGCGGTCCATCGCGAATTGGCAATGACGAGGGCCGCCTGTTCGAGACCGCGCCGCACCGCCCATCGCCGGTACCATACACCCGGCCCGCCCCCCGGTCGGCGGTGGTGCAGCGATAACACATGCATCGCCACCGGCAACCCTGCCGCCCGCACAGGCACAAAGCCTATCGTGAGCAGCGCCTCCGCCCCCCGAGCACGCGCCGCCGGGCCCACGCGGAAGTGGTCTGCCCACAACCGAGCGGCGCGGCGGTCGTTGGCTGGAAAATCACGCACCACCTCGACCCCCGGATCGCCTTCGTCCCACGGCTGCCCCGGGCCCGCGAAAACGATCCAGGAAGTCTCAGGAAACTGCACCCGCGCCTCGGCCACCAGCGCATGGCCCAGCTTGGTAAGCCCCGTGCGCCGGTGCGGGTTTTCGCAGAGCATGGAGAGGGCGAGTTTCACCGGCTTCTGGCCGAAGGTGACGGATTCCCCGGTCGTGGCAAAGGCGAAGCGCCGCCGAATCGCTCGACGCTCGCAGGCCGGCGGTTATGCGTCCTCGTATGCTGCAACGCGCCCGCAACCACCTGGTCGCATGGCTGATCGAACGCCACCCGCGCGTTTTCCTCCGTTGGAAGGAAATCAGCAAGCACCGCCTCAGCGAGGAGGCAGGCTTCCTCCGCGCCCACGCGCTCCTCGTGCGCGAGTTCTCGGGTCTCCAGCGCTTCGAGGAACGCTACAACCTCTGGGCCCTCGCCCGCAGCGTCGCGCGCCTGCCCGGCGCGCTCGCCGAGGTCGGTGTCTACCGCGGCGGCAGCGCACGCATTCTCTGCGAAGCCAAGGACGCCGCCCCGCTCCACCTCTTCGATACTTTCGGTGGCATGCCCGCCGTCGATCCGGCCGCCGACGGCGCGTTCCGCCCCGGCGATTTCGCCGATTGCTCCGTGGCGGAAGTCCGTGCCTTTCTCGCCGGCTTCGCTGACGTACATTTCCACCCCGGCATCTTTCCCTCTTCCGCCGAGGCGGCGGAACCGTATCCGCCGTTCAAATTCGTGCATCTCGACGTCGACCTCCGCCGCTCGACGCTCGATGCGCTTGCCTGGTTCTACCCGCGCCTCGTGCGCGGCGGGTTACTCGTTACCCACGACTACGGCGATGCCACCGTGCCTGGCGTGAAACAGGCCTTCGACGAATTCTTCGCCGACAAACCCGAAACCGTCATCCCGCTGTGGTTCTCTCAGGCGGTTGTGACAAAACTCTGAATCGCGCCGCCGTGCCTCGTCCCTGGATCCTCATCCCGGTCCACTATCGGCGCGAGCTCACGCTCCGCTGCCTACGTCATCTCCGTGCCACGCAGGGCGATGCCGGTGCAACCGTGGCGGTGATCGAGGCGGCCTCGTCGGACGGCACCGCCGAAGCCGTCCGCCGTGAATTCCCTGAGGCGCAGCTCCTGTCGGTGTCCGCCGACCACTGGTGGACCGGCGCAATCGCCCGCGGCATGCAGGCCGCCGACGCCGACGGCGCAACCACTGTCCTATGGTTGAACGACGACTGCTTGCCCGACTCCGGCTGCATCGCCCGGCTACTCTTGCACGCTGGCGGCGCCGAGCCGACCGTAGCTGGCGCCGTGTGCCGCGACGAAGCCGGACGCCCCGTGCCCACGGCCTTCTCCGGCCGGACCACGTACTCCGCGCCGCCCGCAGGCGCAATCGCGATGCAAGTTGAGGGCCTAAGCGGTTTTTGCGTCGCCGTGCCACGTGCCGCATGGACCGCTGTCGGATTTCCGGACGCCATCCGCTTCCCGCACTACTGCGGCGACACGGCCTTCACCCTTGCGGCCGGACGGGCCGGCGTACCGGTGCGGCTCGACGGCACCGCGAGCGCGCAACTCGTGCCGTACCGCGAACGCGCGCACACCGTCGGCGACTACGTGCGTCGCCTGCCGCTTCCGCAGACCACCTGGGCGGCGGTGTTCCTCGCCCCGGGCTCGCCGTTCCGCGCCGCCACGCACATGCACTATCTCCGACTGCGTTACGGATTGGTCGCAGGCACGATGCTCGCCGCCGGGCGGGTCACGCGTTGGCAACTTGCATTCATCGCGGCGGCCACGGGTGCAGGCCGTGGGTCCGCAGCGGGCCCGTGAAGAAAAGTCGCGCCGCCCGCGAGTCGTGTAGCACGCCGCATACGGCCGCCACCGCACGGAACGGCCGACCGGCCCCCGCTGCGCGCCGCGCATGGTACGCGGCGAGCTCCGGCAAATCCAGTTCC
>JBEGJD010000347.1:0-2901 GCA_041184765.1 Verrucomicrobiota bacterium
TGAGGTTGTGGCCCAGCGCGAGTTCGAAGTTCTCCAACGTGTACCGCTGCGGCAGCACGGAGCCGTACCAGTCCTGCGAGAACGCCACCAGAATCACGCCGAGGTGGGGCAGCACCGCGAGAAACGTCACGCTGCCGAAAAGCGCCGTGCACAACCACGCGCGCCCCGCCGGCAGGGCACGCGCTCCTCCCGAAGAGGTGGCCTTGGCCATCATCGCGTGGTGCGAGCGGCCGAAGAGGGTCTTGCTCAGCGCGTACAGCGCCACCGAGCACGCGAGCAGCACGGCCACCAGCGCGTAGGGCAGGGGATTCGCGCCGATGTCCTTCAAACCGTAGTAGATCTGGACGCTCGTGACGCGGTCGTAGTCGAACACCAGCGGCGTGCCGAGTTCCGTGAAGGTCCAGATGAACACGATCGTGCCGCCGGCGAACAGGCCCGGGCGGATCAACGGCAGCGTGATCCGCGTAAAACGCCGCAGACCCGTGCAGCCCAGGTTCTGCGCGGCCTCCTCCAACGCGGGATCGATGTTGGCGAGCGCCGCCACCGCGTTGAGGTAGATGATCGGGTAGAGCGAGAACGCCTCGACGACCGCGATGCCCCAGAACTGGCTGCGCGCGAGCCAGTCGATCGTCTCCGCGGCATTCAGCAGGCCCACGTGATGCAACAGTGCGTTCAGCGCGCCATATTGCCCGAAGATCTGCTTGATGCCGATCGCGCCCACGAACGGCGGAAGAATCATCGGGATCAGGACCACCGAGCTCAGCAGCGCCTTGCCGGGGAAGAGGTATCGGTCGCTCACCACGGCCAGCGGCAGCGCGATCAGGATCGCCAGCGTTGTCGCCGCGGTCGCGAGCAGGAAGGAGTTCAGCAATCCTCCCAGGTACAGCGGGTCGCGCAGCAGAGCGCCGAGGTACGCGAGCGTCAGGTGGCCGTCGTCGTTGACGAACCCGCCGCGCAGGATCTGGAGCACCGGCCAGAGGAAGAACGCCGCGAAGAACAGCGCCGTGACGGCGAAGACGGTGCGCGCGAGGGCCTGCGACATGGCGGCGAGTGTGCGAAGTCCCGCTTTGTGCCCGCAAGTGGGATCTGCCCGGGACCGCCGCGGCCCCAGTTTCGGCTGGCGGCATCCGGTGCGGACGGCAGAAAACCTCCGCGTGACCCCGCGAATCGTCCGCCTTGCTCTTCTTGTCTTCATCGGCGGCCTCGTTGTCCCGTTGCAGGCCCAGTTCGCCGAGACGCCCATCACGGTCGAGCCGGGGCGCTTCCTGGCCGAGATCGACGGAATCCGCTTCGCGGTCGATCAACCCGCTGGGGGCGGGCCCAAGGTCACCGCGCTCGCCGTCGCCTCCACCCTCCTCACCGCCGGGCTCACGCCGCGCGTCGATATCCAGATCGGGGCGGATTTTTACGTGCGCCGCACGATTGAGCTGAAGGGTTTCAGCGACTCGCGTTCGGGGGTGGGCGACGTGTATTTCCGCACCAAGTGGAACTTCTGGCGGGATGCCTCCACGGGCGGAGCGGCGGCGATCATTCCCTACGTCATCGTGCCGACCGCCAATTCGCTGGTCGGCAGCAAGGCGATGCGCGGTGGCGTGATCGTGCCCTGGGAAATCAAGCCGTCCGAGGGCTTCACCGCCGGCGCGAATTTCGCCTGGGACCTCGTGCGCAACGACGCCGACAACGGGTACGATTCCCAATTCGCCCTCAACGCGATCGCCCGGCAGGATCTCACAAAGTCACTCGCGCTTTACGCCGAGTCGGCCCTCACGGCCACTTCAGCGGGTATGTCCCTCTGGGAGGGCCGGGCGGGCGCGGGGGTGCTCCTGCAGGTCACCAGGAACATCCAACTCGACTATGAGATCGTGCGCGGGCTCAACCGGCGCGCCACGGATTGGGAGCACGTGCTCCGCGTGAACTGGGGCTGGTGACGGGAAGGCAGCTACTCAGCCGCGGGGTTCGACCAGAATCTTGCCGGCGGCGGCCACCCCGAGCGCGATTTTTCCTCCGTCGGTCCGCGTAAGGGTGACCAATCCGGAGACGAGGTTGCGTTCACCCACGCTGAGCTCGGCACCGGGCCGGAGCCCGCTGTCCTCGGCGAACCGGAGGAACTCCTCCGACTGCTCTGTCACGCGCACGATGCGCAGGCGCCGGCCTGTCGCGCAGGTGGCGAGCGTGGCGTAGACTTGGGAGTCGATCTTCCCGGCGCGGTTGGGGATGGGGTCGCCGTGCGGGTCCTGGCGCGGATGGCCGAGGAGGGCGTCGAGGCGGTCGAGTACCTCGTCGGAGACGGCGTGCTCCAGCTGCTCGGCCTCGGCGTGAACCTTCGACCAGTCCATCTTGAGCGTTTCGACGAGGAACGTCTCCACCAGCCGGTGCTTGCGCAGGACATTGAGGGCGATGCGGCGGCCGCGGGAGGTGAGACGCACCCCGAGGCGTGGTTGATGTTCGAGCAGGCCCTCGTCGGCGAGGGCCTTGACCATGGCCGTCGCGGTGCCGGGCACCACGGCGAGCGCGCCGGCGAGGTCGCCCATCGACACGAGCTCCTCCCCGCCCTCCGACAGGAGCAGCACGTGCTTGAGGTAGTTCTCGACGGCCACCGTCGCCATGCCCGCAGACGTAGGCAGATGATTGGCTGAGGCAACAAAACACTTATTTTGACTAATCAAAATAGGTGGATACGAGTCCCCTCGTGAAACTGTTCGCGCTGCTCGCCGGTGCCGGTGCCGCGACCGCCCTGCTTGGGTGGCCGCGCCACGGTCTACTCGCGCGTTGGCGCGAGGCCCGGTCCGCGGCGGCGCGCATCCGGCGGGAGGACGCCCTGAAGCATCTGCTCAAGTGCGAGGCCAACGGGTCGCCCGCCACGTCGCTCAGCCTCGGCGGTGCCCTCGGCCTGCGCGAGAG
>JBEGJD010000348.1:0-4320 GCA_041184765.1 Verrucomicrobiota bacterium
CCATCAGGACGACATGAGCCACCGGCGGGTGAGCGAGGTGCTGCAGGCGCGGGGCGTGCGCGGCATACTGCTCCCGCCGATGCCGCGACCCGACATGGAGATCGATCTGGCGTGGAGGGATTTTTCCGTCGTTTCGGTGGGGGCTAAGCTGGTCCGGCCCGTCTTCCACTGCGTCTCGAACGATCACTACCAGTCGATGCAACTCGCGATGGAGGCTTGCTGGCGCAGCGGTTGCCGCCGTCCCGGGTTTGCCGTCGACCAGTGGGTGAACCGGCGGATTGACCGGCGCTGGGAAGCCTCGTTCGAACTCGCACGGGGGGAACACGCGTTCGAGCGGGACGTGCCGACGTTCAAGTTCGCGCAGTGGGACCCGGCGGCGTTGGCCCATTGGATCAAACGAGAAAGACCCGACGCAGTCCTCTCGGTGTTTTCCGAGGCCCAGCTCGGTCAATTGCGTGATCAGGGCCTCCGGATCCCCGAGGAGGTCGGGATCGTGAGCCTCTCGGTCCATGCGGAGGAGAGCCCACTGAGTGGCATCCGCCAGCACGCCAAGCGGCTTGGAGCGGCGGCAGTGGATCAGCTGATCTCCCTTGTCGATCGCAACGAGACCGGCATCCCGGAGCATCCCATCACGCTCACGATCAAGGGCACTTGGAATGCCGGGAGCACCCTCCGCAATTCCACTCCGTTCGATCTTCCCGGGCATCTCGGCCCCTGAGGCCCCTTGGGCGAGGAGGCGCCCGGTCGGTGGAAAAGGCCTCCTTTCCGGGCGCGAGTTCACGTGACTGGGGCCGGACTTTCGGCCCAACCGCACCCGCTAAAATAACGGATTAACAAAACAGCGGCTTGGCGCGGCCCGAAAAACCGGCTCGAAAAGTAACCGGAAGCCTCCCCCCAACCCCATGGCGTCAACGACTCGGTTCGTCCTTCTTATCAGCTGCCTCCTAGCCGCCGCGCGGCTCGCCGCGCAACCCGCCGCCCCCGGCGCGATCGAGGGCCGGGTCTTCGACGAGGGCCGCGGTGAATACCTCGAGCGCGCCCGCCTGGTCGTCGAGGGCACCGGGCTCGAGGCGTTCTCCGAGACCGGCGGACGCTACCGGCTCACGGACGTACCGGCGGGCGAGGCCCGGGTGCGCGTCTTCTTCACCGGACTGCCCGAACGCACGCTCAACGTCACCGTCGCGGCCGGGCAGACCGCGCAGCTCGACATCACCTTCGGCGCCGCGGGCAAGGAACCGGCGGCGAAGGGCGGCGCGATCCGCCTGGACCAGTTCGTGGTCGCGACCTCGAAGGAAATGGACGGCGCGGCGATCGCGATCAACGAGCAGCGCTTCGCCCGCAACATCGTGAACGTCGTGGCGGCGGACGAGTTCGGCACGGTGGTCGACGGCACCCCGGGCGAGGTGATGAAGTTCCTGCCCGGCGTGACGCTCGACTACAGCGCGGGCGAGGCGCGGAACGTCTCGATGAACGGCGTGCCGGCCGCGAACGTGCCCATCACCATCGGCGGCTTCGACCTCGCCAGCGCCGCGGGCAACGGCACCGGCCGCGTCACCAACCTCGACCAGTTCTCGGTGAACAGCATCTCGCGCATCGAGGTGCACCACTCGCCCACCCCGGAATCGAGCGGCTCCGCCCTCGCCGGATCCGTCAACATGGTGCCCCGTTCCGCCTTCGAGCGCTCGCGCCCGCAGCACAACCTCAGCGTCTTCCTCACGCTCAAGGACGGCGACCGCCACTTCAACAAGACCCCCGGGCCGCTGAACCGGGAGACGCGCAAGGTCACCCCCGGCTTCAACTTCTCGTCCGTCGTGCCGGTGAACCGCCGCTTCGGCTTCACGCTCTCCGGCAACCACGTGGACCAGTACAGCTACGAGGACGTCGTCGCCAGCACCTGGCGCGGCAACGGTTACGCGACCAACGTGGCGGCCACCGCCACCAACGGCTTGCCCGACACCACGCCGGACAAACCTTACCTCACCGACTTTGCGCTGCGCGACAGCACGCGCGGCAACCGCGCCGACTCGATCGGCACGACGATGGACTACCGGCCCTACCCCAACGCCACGCTCTCGTTCTCGTTCCTCTGGAACTGGATCGGCGTGGTGCACAACAACCGCACGTTCTCCTTCTTCGTGAACCGCGTGCTGCCGGGCGAGTGGGGCCCGACCTTCACCAACGGTGCGCCGCTCCCCGCCGGCACCGCCGGAACCCCGGGGGGCTTCGGCCCGGCGGGAGGTCTAGGCGAAGCGCGGATCAACGGCGGCGCCCAGGACTGGTACGGCACCACCTACACGCCTTCGCTCGTGTGGCGGCACGACGGGCCGGTCTGGAAGATGGACGCCGGACTCGGTTTCTCCCGCGCCAGCCTCCACACCCGCAACGTCGACAAGGGCTTCTTCGGCGCCTCCCAGGCCCGGCGCACGGGGGTACGGGTCTCGTTCGCCGACATCTTCTACCTGCGGCCCAACACCATCACCGTCACCGGCGCCGACGGTTCACCGGTCGACCCGTACCGCCTCGACAACTACGCCCTCGACACCGCCAACGGCGTGGTGCGCGACTCGGTCGACCTCAAGCGCAGCGCGCGGTTCAACGTCCGCCGCGACCTCACGGTCCGCGGCGTGCCGGTTTCGCTGAAGACCGGCGCCGAGATCCGCAGCATGGAGCGCGACCTGCGCGCGACGACCGACACCTACACGTTCGTCGGTCGCGACGGCGTGAACAGCTTCGCGACCAACGCGCCCCTGCGTGGCGACGACAACGCCGGGATCGTGCTCGACGAGGCCTTCTCGCAGCGCGTGGGTTCGTACGGCTTCCCGAAGATCCAGTGGATCTCGAACGACGACTACTACGACCTCTACCGTTCGAACCCCTCGTACTTCACCACCAACGACAACACGAACTACCGCGCCGGCATCGGCGCCTCGAAGTACGCGCGTGAGGTGATCTCGGCCGCCTATTTCCGCGGCGACGCGGCGTTCTTCAACCGGCGGCTGCAGTTCGTGGGTGGATTGCGGGCCGAACAGACCAACATCAACGCGCAGGGCCCGCTGACCGACCCCTCGCGCAACTTCCAGCGCGACGCCGCCGGAAACGTCATCCCGCGTCGGGATGCCGCCGGTAACATCCTCCGTAACGCGGCCGGCGCGCCGCTGCCGGCGCTGATCGTGCCGACCACCGACGCCCTCGGGTTGTCGAAACTCACGTACATCGACCGCGGCCAGAACACGACCAAGGAGTACCTGCGGCTCTTCCCGAATCTCAACGTGAGTTACCTGCTCCGCGAGAACCTCACCGCGAGGTACGCGTACTACCAGAGCGTGGGCCGGCCCGACTTCAATCAGTACGCCGGCGGACTCACCCTGCCCGACACGTCTGTGCCGGTGACGTCGAGCACCGTGATCTCGGTGAACAACGCGGCGATCAAGGCGTGGAGCGCGGAGACCCACAAGGTCCGCCTCGAGTATTACTTCGAACGCGTCGGCACCATCAACGTCGGCGCCTTCCGCCGTGACTTCCGGAATTTCTTCGGGAGCGTGCGATTCCCCGCCACACCCGAGTTCCTCGCGCTCTACGACCTCGATCCCGACGAGTACGGGATGTATGACGTCTCCACCAACCACAACCTGTCGTCGACCGTGCGCATGACGGGCATGGAGTTCGACTACAAGCAGGCCCTCACCTTTCTGCCGCACTGGGCCCGCGGCGTGCAGGTTTTCGCCAACGCCAGCGCGATCCGCGCGACGGGCGACGGCGCGGCGAACTTCGCGGGTTTCATTCCGCGCAGCGGCAGCTGGGGCTGGAGCCTCACGCGGCCGAAGTACGTCCTGCGCATGAACTGGAACTACCGCGGGGCCCAGCGGCGCGGCATCATCGCCACCGGCCGCAGCATCGAGGCCAACACCTACAACTGGGGCTCCAAGCGACTCTACATCGACGTCAACGCCGACTACGTGCTGAGCCGCCGCTTCACGCTCTTCGGCAGCATGCGCAACATCAACGACCAGACGGAGGACTCGAAGATCTACGGCCCGAACACGCCCGCGTACGCGAAGTTTCGGCAACGCGTCGACTACGGCTCCGCCTGGACCTTCGGCCTGCGCGGAACGTTCTGATTGCGCGGCCACGCTCGGACAAAAAGGGAACCGGACGGAAGCGGGGTTCGAACAGCAAGGCCGGGAAGGCCGGGGAAGCACACGGACTTTCCTCATCCGATTCATCCGCAAATCCGCGTTTAAAAACCCGGGGAACTCAGAAGCGCCTTCGGCCGTCGAGCCGGCGGTATGGTCCGCGGCAGCCCTCCTCCGCTGAGCCTAC
>JBEGJD010000349.1:0-4430 GCA_041184765.1 Verrucomicrobiota bacterium
TCCCGTAGGAACTCAGCACGGCACCCACCCAGCGGCCGGCGGCGTCGCGGTACGTTTCCCCCGCGTAACTCTCCGGGATCACCGAAGGCGTGAACCACTCGGGACGCGCGCGCTTCAGCCCGGTCTCAACCAGCCAGCCTGCCTGCGCGGCGCGCTCGAAATCGTAGGTGCCTCCGCCGAAGAAGACATCGATGCCGCAGCCGACTTCCGAAGCCAGGAAAGCGGCGCGGGCCTCGCGGGCCGTCGCCGGCGCGTCGGGCCGCAGGCGGCCGGTCTGGAACCCGGAGGCAACCTCGGCGCTCCAGGTCCGCCCGAGGCGCTTCACCCACTGCAATTCGAAGGCGGCCGAGAACTCACCCTCGAGAAAACGCGCGATCTCGCTCGTGCCCCCGACAATGCGCCAGTCGATCGAGACGGTCCGGCCGGTGCGACGCTGGTACCATTCGGCAAAACCCAGGGCGTACTCGTGGCGGATCGCCTCGTTATGGGGAGTGATGACGACGACGGTGTCGTCGGTCCGGCGCGCCGCGTCCGCCTTGGGCCTCAGGGCGAACGGCAGCGCCACGAGCGCCAACAGCGTGAGAACGATCAAAGCGCGCTTCATGCCCGGAACCGATCCCGCGCGCGCTCAGTCGGCGAGGACAACGACATCGTCCGGTTCGGCCCGGGCAAAAACCTCGCCTTGCCCCGATTTCTCGAGAAACCGCGGGTTCAGCTCGATGACCTTCAGCGTGCGATCGCCGGCCTGCAACGCATACTGGGCCAGTTCACCGAGGTAGACCGCCTCGCCGATGCGGCCGCGCACCCAATTGTCCGCTGGCTGCCGGTCACTCAGCGACCAGCATTCCGGCCGCACGCACAGCGTCACCTTGGCGCCGGGGGCGGGTCGCGCGGCCGGATCACCCAGCACACCCGCCATGCGCCCCAGCGCGGTTTCGACCGTGGCGCGCCCGTCCTGCGATGCCACGACGGTGCCCGGGATGAAGTCCGTCTCTCCGATGAAATCCGCCACCACGCGTCCGACCGGGCGCCGGTAAACCTCGCGCGGCGAGCCGACCTGCAGGATGCGGCCGCCGTCGAGGATCGCCATGCGGTCGGCGACGGAGAGCGCCTCCTTCTGGTCGTGAGTCACGTAGACCGTGGTGAGCTTGAACTCCTTGCAGACCCGCCGGATCTCCGTGCGCATCTCGAGCCGCAGCTTGGCGTCGAGATTCGACAGCGGCTCGTCGAGCAGGAGGCAGCGCGGGCGGATGACGAGGGCGCGCGCCAGGGCCACCCGTTGCTGCTGACCGCCTGAGAGCTGGTTGGGCTTGCGATCGGCGTAGGCGCCCATGCGCACCGACTCCAACGCTTCGGCGACCCGCCGCTTTAGCTCGGGCGCCGGAACCTTCCGCTCCTCGAGACCGAAGGCGACGTTCTCCGCCACCGTCATGTGCGGCCAAAGTGCGTAGCTCTGGAACATCATGCCGGTGTTGCGACGGTGCGGCTCCAAGCGCGTCACATCCTCGTCGCCGAACAGCACGGTGCCTTCCTCCGGAATGTAAAATCCGGCCAGACTGCGCAGCAACGTGGTCTTTCCGCAGCCGCTGGGGCCCAGAAGGAAGAACAGCTCGCCGGCGTCGATCGTGAGGTCGAGCCGCTGGAGCGCTGTGACGGAACCGAAGCGCTTGGTGAGTTGCCGGATGCGGATCGAGATCATGCGGACGCGCTTTATCCAGCGGGTAGGCCGGCGCGGCGCAAGCGGCGAACGGCGACACTTGCCGAAACGAACATCCTCGCTCTCGTTCCCGCGTGTCCCTGTCCAGCGAGCTTCCCGGCCTTACCGCCCGCCTCGACCGCCTGTGTTACCACCACGGGGGCGCGAGCCTGCCGGCGGACAAACCGCACGCGTTCGTCTATTACATCACGATCCGGAACGCCTCCGCCTGCACCGTGACCCTGCTCGGCCGGAAATGGGTCGTAGAACAGGTCGACGGAGAGCGCCTCGTGATCGAGGGAGACAAGATCGTAGGCGAGACCCCGCGGCTGACCCCCGGCGAGGAGTTCTCCTACAACAGCTTTCATGTGACCGGTGTCGACGCCGTCGTGCACGGCAGCTTCCATGGCATCGACGAGGCCGGACGGAAGGTGCACGTGAAACTTCCACCCTTCGAGATGGCGATCCCTCGCGAGGGTCGCGACCCGGCCGTCAAATCTTGCGGTGCATGACCTGCCGGAGCGCCTCGTAGCAGGCGATGCCGGCCGCGGTGCTGAGGTTGAGCGAACGGAGCGACGGATCAGCCTGCGGAATACGAACGCGCCGTTCGGCAAGTTCGTGGTGCATCCAATCCGGCGCGCCCGAGCTTTCGCTGCCGAAAACGAGTCCATCGCCGTCGGCGAACTCCACGTCCCAGATTCCCTGCTCCGCCTTGGTGCTGAGGAGCCAAAGTCGCGCGGGCGCCGCAGGACTCGCGCGGAAGGCCGCCCAGTCGGCGTGCTCATGGACGTCGAGGGATTTCCAGTAGTCCATGCCGGCGCGCCGGAGATTGCGGTCGTTGATCACGTAGCCGAGCGGGTGGATCAGATGCAGGCGTGAACGGGTGATGGCGCACATCCGGCCGATGTTCCCCGTGTTCGGCGCGATCTCGGGTTGAAAGAGGACGATATGCAGCATGGCCCCGCGGTCAGCCGCGTCGCTGCTTCATCGCCTGGTCGACCTCGCGCAGTTGCACGCGCTTCTTAAGGTCCTCACGGCGGTCGAAGCTCTTTTTACCCGTGCACAACGCGACCTCCACTTTCACCAGCGCTTCCTTGAAGTACATCCGGAGCGGCACCACCGCCCGACCGCCGCCGGTCTCGAGCGCGACCCGGATCTTCTCGAGCTGCCGCCGGTGCAGGAGGAGCTTCCGGATACGCTTGGCGTCGTGATTGTGGATGTTGCCGAAGGCGTACTGCTCGATGTGGGCGTTGTGCAGCCAAAGCTCCCCTTTTTCCACCCGCGCGAACGCATCACTGATCTGGGCTTTGCCGGCGCGGATCGCCTTCACCTCGGTGCCGCGAAGCTGGATACCGGCCTCGAAGCGCTCATCCACGGTGTAGTCCCGCAGCGCCTTCGCGTTGCGGACTTCCGTGAAGCGTTTGGCGTCTGGGCGGGCGGCGGACATGGCGACGGACTGTCGGACAGCGAGAATCAAAAAGGCGGCGCCGGCAATCGCCGCGCCGCCTTGGAAAATCCGCCTGAGACGGGATCAGGAGGCCAACTCGTGGCTGATCTTGTTCTCGATGACCTCGCGCAGGGCGACGTCCTCGGGAGCCAGCTTCTCGAGCGACTCGACGAGCGGGCGGTTGCCACGCTTCAGCTGCTTCACGCGGCGGGACACCACGTTGATCAGGACGTTCGGGTCCTGGACCTGCTTCTGGGCTTCCTTGATGTATTCGTCACGCATGGTCGTCGGATTGCTTGATTCGGAACCGCGCAAGGGATCCGTCAGCTCCCCACGCGTCAACAGCGAATTCCGCCCCGCCGACGCACTCTGGCGAAAGGACCGGGACCGGGCGCCGACCGGAAGTTCCTAACCCTCCGGCAGTTCCTGATCCCGCGTCTCCGGCAGGAAGCGGAGCACGATGAGGCCGAGGAGGAAAAACATGCCCAGCACCGAGACGGCGACCGGCAGGGCGAAGGTCGATTTCATCCACGCCGAAAGCCAGATCAGCACCGGAGCGGCGAGAATGCGCCCGGTGTTGAAACAGAAACCCGCTCCCGTGGCGCGCAGGTGAGTCGGGAAAAGCTCCGGGAAGTAAACCGCATAGCCGGCGTGGATGCCCTGCGCGAAGAACCCGAAGACCGGCAGAAGAACGAGCAACAGCGCGTAGCTGCCGAAATATCCCGGCACCCAGCAGACCACCAAGGTCATCACGCAGGCGGCCACGTGCATCACGGCGAAGGTGCGCCGGCGTCCCCAGCGCACGCTGAGTGGCCCGAACATCAGCATCCCCAGCCCGGCCCCGGCGGTCTGCACGAAGCCGAAGGCGATCTTGGCCCGCGACGCCGCCTCGCCGGCCGGCACTCCCAGCCGCCGCAGCAGATCGTCGGCGAGGTTCTGCCCAGCCACCACCACCCCCCAAAAAGTCGCCAAGCCGACCATCGCAAGAAGAGCCCCGCCCACCGCGCGGCCCCGCCACCGCGGATCGCCGAGGAGTTCGCGGAAACTTCCCAGCTGTTCCGCGCGCGTCTCCTTCGCCCGCCGCCACGAATCAGGTTCCTTTACGCTCATCCGAACCCAAAGCACCAACAACGCAGGGATCACCCCGACCAAATAGGCCGTGCGCCACTCCGCTCCGACCCAGAGACCGGTTCCCGCCGCCAACCAAAGGCCCGCCACGCTGGAAGCGTGGAAAATAACTCCCGCCCGCTCCCGGGCATGGGCCGGAAAGACCTCCGCCACCAACGC
>JBEGJD010000350.1:0-9566 GCA_041184765.1 Verrucomicrobiota bacterium
CCCGCTCCCGTGAACGGCAGCATGAAGGGCAACTTCGCGAAAACGGTTAACGATCCGATGCACGCGCGGGTGCTCGCGCTGCACGACGGCCAACGGGCCCTCGTCTTCTGTGTGATCGACGCCTGCATGGTCCCGCGGGAGGTGGTCGTGGAGGCCAAGCGTCTGGTGCAGGTTGAGGCCGGCGTACGCCCGCAGGACATCCTGATCTCGGCCACGCACACCCACTCGGCGGCCGCGCTGACGCCGGTTTTCCAGAGCGACGAGGATCCCGCCTATGTGCGTGCGGTCCCGGCATTGATCGCGCGGGGCATTCTCCAGGCGCTCCGGAACCTCGAACCCGCCGAGATCGGCTGGGCCTTCGGCAGCGACCCAACCCAGGTCTTCAACCGCCGTTGGTGGGTGAAGGCCGGAGCGGATTACGAGAATCCCTTCGGTAGCCGCGCCGACCGCGCGTGGATGAATCCCGGCCAGGCCAATCCGAAAACCTCGGTTCCAATGGGTCCCGTCGACCCGGATGTCGCCGTGCTCGCCGTGCGGGCTGCGGTGGACAAACGCCCACTGGGGCTCCTGGCCAACTACAGCCTCCACTACGTGGGTGGTAACCCCGCGATCAGCGCGGACTACTTCGGCGAGTTCGCGCGGGAAATGGCGCGCCGCCTTGAGCCGTCGGGACCGCCGCAGGGCCGGCCGGCGTTTGTCGGCATCATGTCCAACGGCACCAGCGGTGATATCAACAACGTCAATTTCGCGCTGCCCGGTCGCGTCAACCGGGCGCCCGGCGAGCAGATCCGCCTCGTGGCCCGCAGCGTGGCCGACGCGGCGATGTCGGCCTACGCGGCGATCAAGTGGCAGCCCGCGACGAGGTTCGACACCGAGGAGGCCGAGCTGCGGCTCAGCGTGCGCAAGGCCTCCCCCGCGGAGCTCGAGCAGGCGAGACTCACGTTGGAAAAGACACCGCGCGACAAGGACGGCCAGTTCTCTGAGCGGAAGGCCATTTACGCGCGCGAGGCGGTGAAGCTTGCCGACTATCCCGACCAGGTCCCGGTCACGCTGCAGGTGCACCGGATCGGCGCGCTGAGCGTCGCGAGCATCCCCTGCGAGGTCTTCGTCGAGATCGGTCTGCGCCTGAAGCGCGCTTCTCCCTTCGAGCGGCATTTCACGGTGTCGCTGGCCAACGGCTACAACGGATACCTGCCGACTGCGGAGCACCACGCGGCCGGCGGCTACGAGACCTGGCGCGCCCGCAGCAGTTACCTCGAAGTGGCCGCCGCGGAGAAGATCACCACGCGTCTCGAGGAGATGCTTTCTGCCCTGAAGGCGCGCGCGGGAAAGTGATCCCGTAGGGTTTTAACACGACCTCGCGACGCCGCGAGGGAGGAGGATGCGCGGGAGAGCCCGGGGGAAAGGTATCCCTCACCGAGTTCCTTATTTTCCGGATTCATTCCGTCTTTCAGCACCTGCTTTTGTTCCTGCTCCACCGGCGTGGACTGCTGGCATTGCGACCCTGATGTTGGTGGCCACGCGCCTTCTCGAAGCGGGATGACACGGATGATGTTTCAGCCTGCGTAGCTCTGCCGCCTCTCCCAGGTCCGTGAGCCACGGTCATAAACCTTTTCGTGGCTTTTGGAGGGGTTCGAGATCAACATCCGGGTGCCTTTTCCCATGCAAACCCACGTAGTCCGCTACTGTTTGTTCGTCGCCTTCGCCGCGCTGGCGAGGGCTGCCTCGGCTCCGACGCCGCCCACCGAGGAGGTCATCGCGCTGCCGGAATTCTCCGTTTCGGCCCCGACGGAAAACTCCTGGGCGGCCGCGAGTTCGATGTCCGGCACACGCACTAACGTGCCGATCCAGAACCTGGCCCGCTCGGTGCAGGTGCTCACCAGCGAGTTCCTCGCCGACCTCGGCGCCGACAACATGTCCGACGCCGCGGCCTTCCTCACCGGTGTCACCTCGCAGGGCAAGCAGGACGCCGTGTTCGACAACAACACCTTCACCGTGCGCGGCATGAGGCAGAACCGCCACTACCGCGATGGGGTGAAGGAGGGTTTCGTCGGGATGATCAACGACACGCTGACCGTCGACCGGATCGAGTCGCTTCGCGGCCCGAGCTCGCTGCTCGCGGGCGTCGTGGAGCCGGGCGGGATGATCAACCAGATCAGCAAGCGCCCCCGCACCCGCAACGAGTTCTCGACCAAGCTCAGCGTCGGCTCCTGGGACTACGTGCGCGCCGAGCTCGACGCCTCCGTCGCCCCCTCCAGCCGGTTCGCGCTCCGTACGGCGGTGGCGTTCCAGGACGGCAACAGCTGGCGTCAGTGGGAGTCCAGCAAGCGTCGCGTCGCCTACGCGGCCGCGGTCTACCGCCTCACTCCCGCGACGATTTTCAACCTCCGCGGCGAGAGCATCAACTACGAGGGCAACGTGGCGATCGCCATCCCCGGCATACGTATCCCTACCTCGGCGACGGCAACGAGCGCCACCGCTTCTCCCGCCGCCGGCGCCTACGCGTTCGGCTACGTGCCGGAGGAGATCGTGCCGTGGGACTTCAATCCCTTCGGCCCAAGCAACCTCCGCACCCAGGAGGTCTACCGCGTCGGGGCCGATCTGCAGCACAAGTTCAACGAGACCTTTTCCGCGCGCGCCGCGACGAATTGGTCGCTCAGCGACCGTCGCGACCTCCGGCTCTCCGGCAGCGCCTCCACCATCATCGCGCGTTTCCTCAATCCCGCCCTCGGCAACGTTCCCGGCAACGTCGTCGCCGACGAGATCCGCTGGGCGGCCACCAAGGATGACGAGCGTTGGGACATCTGGACCTACCAATTGGACCTGCGCGGGCAGTTCAATTACTGGGGCCTGAAACACGAGGCCATCCTCGGTCTGGAGCGCATTGAGTCCCGCAACTGGCGCGACCGCACCGACACCCCGAACTCGAGTAGCACCGCCCTCGGCGCCGCGCCCTCGACCAACCCGAACGCCCTCACACGTTACAAGTTCCCCACTTCCGCGGTCGGCGCGCTGCCCGCCGGCTCGTTCCAGCCCGCGTGGCGCGAGATGACCGACGTGACCCGCTACACCAGCCCCAACTCCTGGGTCGACCAGACGCTCACGCGCGGCGCGGTTTCGTTCACCAATGTTGTGAGCACCCGTGACGAACGCTGGCACCTCCTCGCCGGCGCGCGTCGTGACCATGGTGACAACCGTGCGCTCACCGGCACAACCTCCGCGACGCTTTCGCCGCAGGCGCTGCCGGTCGAGAACGCCACGTCATCGACGGTCGGCCTGCTCTACCGGCCGGCCCGCCCCATCTCGTTTTATGTTTCCGCGAGTGACTCGTTCTCCGGCGTGCCCACGGGCATCGACGTCTACGGCAAGCTGCTCGACAAACCGGAGTCGGGCGAATCCCTCGAGGCGGGCATAAAGTCCTCCCTGTTGGGCGGCCGCCTTACGCTCGAGGCCGCGGTTTTTGAATTGGATCGCAAGAACACCCGCCGCCAGTTGGGCGACTCCGAGATCATCTCCATTCTCGGCTTTCTCCCTAGCGGCGCGCGTAGCACCCAGGACAACGGCGAGGAATCGCGCGGCTTCGAAGTGCAGGCGATGGCCCGGCCGGTGGAGGGTTATCAGGTGTCGGTCACCTACGCCAATGTCCGCACGCGCTTGGTCGCGCCCGATAACCTGATCCGCAACGGCGGCCCGATCACCGGCCGGCCGCGGGCCAACGGCAGCGTTTTCCACAAGTACACGTTCCAGTCGGGCGCTCTGCGTGGCTTCTCGCTGAACAACGCGGTCGTGTGGGTCGACGGCAACCGCGCCGACAGCATCAGCGGCACCACGGGCCAGGTGACGAACTTCATCCCCGGCTACACCCGCCTCGACTTCGGCGCCGGTTACAGCGGCAAGCTCCTCGGGCGCGCGTATTCGCTCACCGCCTCCGTGCGCAACGCCGCCAACCGGAAGATCATGGAGGGCCTGCAGAGCAAGGGAGACCTCCGCAGCTTCCGACTCGGCGTCAGCACCCGCTTCTGATCCCGCCTTTTGCCGGCACGACCACGGGGCCGCGCCGGCGCTTTGGGCGTTGCCTCGCGTCGCGCGCGCGGCCTCGCTGCCCCGCGTCTTCCCCGGATGTCCCTGCTTCCTCTGTTTGATCTCTCGTTGCGCGGACGCGCGGCCGTTCCCGGCCTCGAGTTCGCGCGTCCCGACGGCTCCCTCGCCACGTTCACCTTCGGTGAACTCGACGCCCGCAGCGACCGGCTCGCCCGGCTCCTGGTCACCCGCGGCCTGAAGACCGGCGACCGGGTCGCGTTTTTCCTCCAGAACCGGGTTGAGGTCATCGACCTCTGGCTCGCGGGCGCGAAACTCGGCCTGATCGTCGTGCCGGTGAACGTGCTCTACCGGGAGCGTGAGCTGCGTCATATCCTGACGGACTCCGCGCCGACGGCGGTCGTCACGTCACGCGACCTCGCGGCCTTCATCCCGGCTGGAGTGCCGGTCTGGGATGTCGATGCGCTCTCCGCCGATGCGGCGGGCCAGCCCGCCGGGCGGGTGGCGGTGCCGGCCGACGCCGACACGCCGATGTCGCTCATCTACACCTCGGGCACCACCGGCGCCTCGAAGGGTGCGGTCCTTACCCAAGGTAACTTCGCCACCAACGCGCTCGCGCTCGTGACCGGCTGGGGCATCACCGCGTCGGACCGGTTTCTTTGCGCGCTGCCGTTGTTTCATGTGCACGGGCTGGGCAACGGCATTCATTGCTGGCTGCTGAGCGGCTGCGTGATGCGTCTGCACGAGCGCTTCGAGCACGCGAAGGCCGCCGCGTGGTTCGAGGACTTCCGGCCCACGCTCTTCTTCGGCGTCCCGGCGATGTACGTGCGGCTGCTGGAGCTGCCTCCGGAACAGGCGCGTGTGATCGGCTCTCGGTTGCGGCTCGCGGTGTCGGGTTCCGCGCCGTTGCCCGCCGAGGTGCACGAGAAGTTCCGCCAGCTGTATGGCTCTGTCATTCTCGAGCGCTATGGCATGACCGAGACGCTCATGAACGTCGGCAACCCCTACGAGGGCGAGCGCCGGCCGGGCACGGTCGGTCTGCCGCTGCCGCACGTGGCGGTGAGCATCCGCGACGAAGCCGGCGCGCCCGTGGCGGACGGCGTGACGGGTGAAGTCTGGGTGAAGGGTCCGAATGTCTGTGCCGGCTATTGGCGTCGACCCGAGGCGACCGCGGCGGCGTGGCGCGACGGCTGGTTCCGCACCGGCGACGTGGGCGTGCGGGCGGCCGACGGCTACATCACGCTGCAGGGCCGGCGGAGCGACCTGATCATCTCGGGCGGTTTCAACATCTACCCGCGCGAGATCGAGGAATTGATCCTCGAGCAGCCGGGCGTGCGCGAGGCGGTCGTGGTCGGCGTACCGGACCCGGTGCGCGGGGAGCTCCCGGTGGCGTACGTGGTGGTGGATCCCGCGGCCTTCGACGAGGCGGCGGTCGGCGCGCGGCTGCGCACGCAGCTGGCTTCGTTCAAGTTGCCGCGCGCCTTTGTGCGGGTCGAAGCCCTGCCGCGCACCGCACTGGGTAAGGTCCAGAAGCATCTGCTGCCGAAGTGGCGGGAGTGAGGTCATGAGTCCCGCCACGCTCTCGCTGCTCGCGCTCCTGGCGGTCATCGTCCTCAGCCTTACCTCGCGGATCAACGTCGGCATCCTCGCCGTCGCTCTCGCGTTTCCGGTCGCGGTCTTCGCGGGTGGCTGGAAGGCCGACGCCCTTCTCGCGCTGTTTCCCTCGGGCCTGTTCCTGACGCTGGCCGGGGTCACGCTGCTCTTCGGTGTGGCCCAGGCCAACGGCACGCTTGGGTTCGTCGCGCGGAGGGGCGTGCGGCTCTGCGGCGGCGCTCCTGCCGTGCTGCCGCTGTTCTTTTTCCTGCTCGCCGGGGCTATCTCCTCGGTCGGCCCGGGAGCGATCGCCGCCACCGCGCTCGTCGCGCCGCTCGCGATGTCGGCCGGCGCCACCGCGGGGGTGTCGCCGCTGCTGATGGCGCTCATGGTCGCCAACGGCGGCAACGCCGGCAACCTGTCCCCGTTCAGCGCGGTCGGCGTGATCGTGCAGGCCGGCATGGCGAAGGCGGGGCTCGCCGGCCACGACTGGACCGTCTTCACCGCCAACTTCGCCGCCCACGCGCTCGTCGCCGCCGCGGCCTACCTGCTTTTCGGCGGACTGTCCCTCTGGCGGAAGGGAAGGGCGCCCGAGGTGGCGGGAACCACGGGCGAGTCCGCGCCTTCTCTCGACCGTCGCCAACTCGTCACGCTCGTGGTGCTGGGGCTTTGGGTGGCGGGGGTGGTTTTCTTCCGGTTGAACCCGGGACTTTCGGCGTTCGCCGCCACGGCCTTGCTCATCTTGGCGCGCTGCGGCGAGGACGAGGCGGCCCTTCGTGGGGTGCCGTGGGCCGTCTTGCTCATGGTCTCCGGCGTGAGCGTGCTGGTCGGCGTTCTCGAGAAGACGGGCGGCATGGACCTGATGACTGGGCTGCTCGCGCGCATCGCGACTCCGGGTACCGCCAACGGCGCCATGGCGTTCGTCACCGGGCTGATCTCCACCTACAGCTCGACCTCCGGCGTCGTGTATCCCGCGTTCCTGCCGACCGTGCCGGGCTTTGTGGAGAAACTCGGTGGTGGCGACGCGTTGCAGGTCGCGCTGAGCATCAATGTGGGCGCCGCCATCGTCGACGTCTCGCCGCTCTCCACCATCGGCGCGCTCTGCATCGCGGGGGTGCCCGAAGGCGCCGGGTCCGCGCGTCTCTTCCGCCAGATGCTCGCTTGGGGCTTCGCGATGGTCCCCGTCGGCGCCCTGTTCTGCCAGTTCTGCCTTCGTCTTTTCGTCCCATGAAAACCTTCCGCCTCCTCGCCATTCTGCTCCTGCTGGCGCCGTTCCTGTCGCGCGCGGCCGATGACGCCGCCAAGCGTTGGGAGCAATACGAGGCGTCGTTCAAAACCTTCGCCGAGCAGGACGCCGCGAAACCCTTCCCCAAGGGTGGCATCCTGTTCGTCGGCAGCAGTATCTTCCGCCAGTGGACGACCGTCGCCGACCAGATGGCGCCGCTGCCGGTTCTGAACCGCGCGTTCGGCGGCTCGCGCACGGGCGACCAGCTCGCGCGCTTCGACCAACTGGTGCCGCGTTACGCGCCGCGGATCGTCGTTTACTACTGCGGTAGCAACGACCTCAACGCGAAGGACGCCGACGCGCCGCCGGCGATCTTCGCGCGGTTCAAGGAATTCTCCGACCGTGTGCGCCGCTGGTCGCCGGACACGCGCGTCGTCTACGTGACGTCCACCCGTTCACCCGACCGCGTGCGGAAGTGGGAGCAGGTCGACCACTACAATGCGCTCGTGCGCGCCCATTGCGCGGCGACTCCGCACCATCACTTCATCGACATCAACCCGGCCCTGGTCGACGAGAACGGACATCCGCGCCTCGAGCTGTACCAGAAAGACAAGCTGCACTTCCACCCGCCCGCCTACGAGGCGTTCACCGCCATCATCCGGCCCGTGCTCGAGCGCCTCTGGGCCGAGGTGAACGCGGTGAAGTGAGGAGATGCTTCGGCTGGTTCGCGCCATGCCCGCCGTCCTTCGCCTGCTCGCCGGATTGACCGTCGTCGGTGCTTTGCAGGCGGCGCCCGCGGCCAACGAGTGGAAGGACGCCAAGGGAGCCGCGTTCCGCGGCGAACCGGTCGAGACGGCGGGTCCGCTCGCGTTGTTCCGCACCGGGGGTTTTTCCAGCCGCTTCGTGCCGCTGCGGGCGCTTCCGCCGGCCGATTGCGTGCGTTTCTTCGAGGCCGTGCGCGGCCGGGCCCCGCGCGCGGATCGCTGGAGCGCCGCACGCGGTGAGGCCACGGCCGAGTTGGCGGGTCGGGTCCGCGCCGGCGGAGCGAGGGCGGTTGATTTCGACGCCGTCCCGGAGCCGGAGATGATCGTCGGCATCTTCGCGGGCCGCCGGGAGGGGGGATTCTCCCGCCTGCTCGACAACCTCGGGCCCTTCCTCCGACGCGTGCAGCGCGTCTATCCCGGCCGCGTCGTGAGCGTGCTTTTCCCGTCGCGCCAGTCCGGTCTTTCCGGCGGCGGAAGCGCCTCGGCTCCTTGGCTCCATCTGGACCCTGCCAAGGCGGGCGGCGTGCGGCTCCTGAGCCGGTTCACGCCGGCTGAAGGTCTCGTGCTGGTGCTTCTCACGCGCGAGGGCGTGCCGTTGTTCGGCCAGGCGGTAGACGACATCCCCGACCTGATGAAGTTCGTGGATGGGGCCGGTGACATCCTCTGGGAGTTGAATCCCGCGAACCCGCGCGCCGCGCGCGACCGGGCGCACTACCTCGGAGCCGTCCGCCCCGTCGAGTTCGCGGAAGGAACGGCCGGTCCTTTGCTGGTGGTCGACCCGCTCCGTCTGGACGCCCTGCAGGTCCGCGGCGTGACAAGCGTCTCCGCGCGGCTGGAGGTCTCCGCCGAGGGGCGTGTCGGGGCCGTCGAGCTCGCACCCGATCCGGGTACACCCGAGGCGCTACGCTCCGCCCTCACCGAGGCCTTGCGGCGCGGGGCGTATTTCCTGCCGGCCATCGAACGCGGTCGCGCCGTGGCGGGCGCGCATGACTACCGTCTCACGGTGCCGCCGCGTGACGAGCAGCTGGCGGCGGACGCCGCGTGGGTCAAAGGGGAGGCCCGCACCGAAGTGCCGATTTCCTCGTGGCTCGTGTTGAAGGCGATCCGGGTGCCGGAGCAGGTTTTCTCCACGATCGCGGGGGTCGATGCCGACGGCACCGTGATGCTCAGCGCGGTAAGCGCCGGGGCCGCGGGGAAGATTTCCACGGCTTCCCAGATGAACGCGTTCAACAGTGACTGGTTCGGCCCGGAAGGCGCCGGCGGGGTGCGTCCGCAGGAGGGCCAGCCCCAGGAGGTCGATGGCGAGAAACTTGTCTGGAAACGAGTGAAGCCGGAGCACGGGCTGGTCGATTTCCTCGGCCGCGCGCGCAACCTCGATTACTGCGTCGGCTATGCTTGGACCGAGGTTGAAGTGCCCGCGGACACCGACGCGTGGCTCGGCATCGGTAGCGACGATGGACTGAAGGTTTGGGTCAACGGCGCCTTGGTGAACGACCGGTGGATCCGCCGCACCAGCCGGCTGGATGACGATGTGGTTCCTTTCCGGCTGAAGGCCGGACGCAACCAGATCCTCGTGAAGATCCAGAACGCGATGGGGCTTTGGAGCTTCACCTGCCGGCTGCGGGTGCGGGCTGGGCAGTGACCGGCAGGGCCGTTGTCAGTCAGCGACCCCGCGCGAAAAAATCCTCCGCCACGTGCAGCGACCACACTTCGCCCGAAAGAGGGCGGGCGTGACCGCCTGCCACCCAAAGGCGGTCTTCGAAGACATACGCTGAGTGTTCGTGCCGGCCCTTCCAGATGACGCCGGCCGTCAACCGCTCCCACTCGCGGCCGTCCTCGGAGGTCCAGACGTCGGAATAGTCGATCGACGGGTCCTTCGACCAGCCGCCGAGCACCCAGAGGCGGTCGCGGTAGGCCACCGCGGAGAACCAGAGGCGCGGGGCCCA
>JBEGJD010000351.1:0-2585 GCA_041184765.1 Verrucomicrobiota bacterium
GCCGTACCGCAATCTCGGGATAAATATCCTGGATCCATGGGATGTAGGAAGCTTGGCGTGAGGCCGCTGCCCAACCCCCGGTGACGCCGATTAAGGGCGGATCCGTCATTACAATGACCACGGTGTAACGGTCCGCGAGGCGCCGTATGGCGCGGAATGCGGCCAGATGGAAAAGCGCGAAGGCGAGCGGCTTGTTTCTTCGCGGTTCGCAGATTCGCAGGATAGTCACCCCTGCTTGGATCTCCTTTTCCAGCGCTCCCTTGCGGTGACGGGCCGTCAACACAGTAACCTCGTGTCCGCGGGAGGCGAGCCCCTCCGCCAGATCCGTCAGCAGCTGCCCCGTGGCCGGCGTTTCGGGCCAATAGAAGCGGTTGACGAAAAGGAGCTTCATTGAGCCCGCGGTGAGCCCTGCGGAGTTTCTCTAAGCGCGCGTATTTCCGACTGGATGAATCCCTCGTAGCGCGCCAGCAAGAGGCAGTACTCCCAGCCCGCTCCGCCGTCTAAGAAGCCCCTTCGTAGCAGGTACTGATAGAAAAAGCGCAGCATCGGTCGCGCGGGTAGCTTGAAGCTCAGACGTTTCACCGCCCGGCGCCGAAGTAGCGGGTCGGCGCCAAGCAAGTCGCGCCATTCGTTCCCACCCGCTGTCGCTAGGTGGGCGGCGGCTTCGGCGCGGGCGTAACGTCGATGCTTTTCCAGCCACTCCGCGGTTCCGCCGGACGACAAGTCGTGCAGGTAGCCCTCCTTCAACCATGCCATGTGGGTCCCCGGACGTTCGCGCTGACCGTGCCCTACCTCGACAAACTCGAAGTCGGGAACGCGCGTGAATCTGGCCTGATAAGCGGGAAAGTCGGTGCAGCGCGGTATCCACCTCCCGCGCCAGAGCATGCGCGGAGCCACGTAGAAACCCGCGACGTCATCGCGCTTGGCTGCCGTGGCGCACTCCGCGAGCAAAGCCGGGGTGAAGCGTTCGTCTGCATCGAGGTGGAAGACCCAGCGGTGACGGAACGGTATCTCACGCTGCGCGAAGTTTCGCTGTCCGGCGAACGTATCGAACTTCCGGTGGAAGACGCGGGCGCCAACCTCACGGGCGATTTCCCTCGTGCGGTCAGTGGAACCGGAATCCAAAACCACGATGTCGTCGCATCCGACGACGGACTCAAGGCACCGCGGCAGGTCCGCCTCCTCGTTCAACGTGAGGATTAGGACTGAGAAAGGAACCTTGGTCAGAGCCACGTGAGTCAGTCCCTGGCAGGGGCTTCTGCTGAATTGTCCGCACCCTCACGGGACCGGCCGTAGGCGAGGGCGGCAAAGAAGAGCACCCACCAAATCAGGACATTTGCGCGGTTACCGAACGGAAATTCGACCAAGGCGTAGCCGAGTACCAGCGCAAGTCCGGCCAGCAGGTGTAAGGTGATGAGCGAGTGACGGAGGGCACGGCGGCAAAGCCAGAGCGGGACCGCGGCGAGCGCAGCCAGTAATGCCGTACCGACGAATCCGTGTTCCGCCAGGGCCTGCAGCCAATCGTTGTGGGCGTCGTTGTAGAAAATGGGCAGACGGTCGATGGAGGTACGCGTGTTGTAAAAACCGAGAAAGATGTGCGGATAGGAGGACATTCCCCATCCGAAGACCGGTTTGTCCCGGGCCATCCGCCACGTGTTGTGGTAGAGCAGGGCGCGATCGCCGACGCCGCCGATTTCCCGCATCTGCGCGACTTGCACGCGGCTGGTGGCCAATCGGTCGAGGATCGTGGTGCTGGCCGTGAACCAAGCCCCTCCGATCAACCCGGCCCACAGTCCGGCGAGCAGAAGCAAAGGCGAAAAGCCGCTCTGGCCGCGCTCCCGTCGGCGACGCATCGTGTGAGTCGCAATGTGCAGCGAAGCGCCTGCCAACGCCAACGCACCCAGTATGGTACAACTCCGTGAACCGCTGAGCGGGAGTGTGACCGCCAGCAGAAGTACCGCACAGACCACCACGGCCAGCGGTCCCTGGTAGATGTCGCGCGATCTTACGGTGCGGACATAATGCCAACCCAGTCCAAGTATAAGGGCGATCATCATCACGGTGAACGCGCCCCAGTGGTTGTGGTAGACGAATGTCGCGAAATAACGGATTTGCGGCACCGGCACCGCACCGAAGAAGATTCCCTCAGAACGCGCTAATTTCTGTAGGGTGCCGAGCACCGCGAGCACCAGTGCGTTTGCAGCAAGCACCACCAGCAGGGCGCGCAGCGGCCGGCCGCGTCGGGCGAAGAGGAGCAGGTTGAACGCGGACAACCAAACCGAGGCGAAATACCAGAGGGCGCGGTGCGCGAGTTCGGGACGTGCGGACGACGGCAGCCAGGGAGAGGTCGGCGTCAGCGTGAGCATCGCTCCGTTGCCTGCTTCCCGGAGAGAAGGGTTGCAGCCGCCGATCAGCACGAGGAACGCGAAGGCCAGAAATGCCGGAAGACAGCGCCAGAGCCGCGCTCTCGATGAATCCCAGAACGCGATCCGCGTGAAGCCGACCGCGGTGATCACCGGGCCGAGACTCGCGAGCAGGCTTAGAGGAACCCGGACCCATTCCGCCTGACCGCCAAACGCCCAGGT
>JBEGJD010000352.1:0-4053 GCA_041184765.1 Verrucomicrobiota bacterium
GGGCGGTGACCGGCAACGGCATCGAGCCCGGGTCCTACGACTACTATAAGAAACGCCTCTTCATCGACGTCAGCGCGGAGTACTACCTGCGGCCCGCGCTCGGGGTCTTCCTCTCCATCCGTAACCTCAACAACGCGCCGGAGGACGAGAAAATCTACGGCCCGAGCACGCCGGACTACGCCCGCTTCCGCGCCCGTGAAGCCTACCACCCGCTCTGGACCGTCGGCCTCAAGGGCCGTTTGTGATCAGACGAAACCGCGCAGGCTCTTCCCGGCTTCCCCAGCACGAGAGGCCGTATCCACGAGGTAGCGCGGGCGTCTTTTCCCCCACTATGCGATCGCTTGTCCGCCCGGCCCTCGGGCTAATATTTCTGCTGACCAGCGGTTTCCCGGCTTCCGATTTGCCCGCCGCTTTTCCGCTGGATCAGCGGCCGGCGCGGGCGGACGAGTGGGGTTACCGTCCGGCCGATGGCACGAAGGTGCCGCTCAACCCGCCTTCGTTCACGTGGATCGCCCCGGCCAACGCCGTCACGTACGACGTGCAATGGTCGGGGGCCGCCGCGTTTCCGGCGGGTTCGACGACCACGGTGACGGGCGTGACGTGGCCGACCTACACGCACCACGCGGCGTTCCAGCCGGGCGTCTGGTTCTGGCGCTACCGCGCGGTCATAGCGAAGGGTGAGGCAACCGAGTGGAGCATCGCGCGCCGGGTTGAATTGCCGGCCTCGGCGACGGAGATGCCGATGCCCTCGGTCGCCCAGCAGCGGGAGCGGGTGCCGACGGCGCACCCGCGGCTCTTCCTGCGTCCCGAGGACCTGCCGCGTCTGCGCGAACTGGCTCAGGGGCGCGAGGCGGAGGCATTTGCAGCGCTGCGGAAGGCCGCCGACGGCTACATCCGCAAAGGTCCCACGCCGGAGCCGGCCAACAAGGGGTCCGCGCGGGAGAAGGACAACCCCGAGTTGATCAAGTACTGGTGGCCAAACCGGGAGCAGACCGAGGCCGCGTGCAACGAGGCCGAGACGCTCGCATTCGTCTATCTGCTGACCGGCGACAAGACCTACGGTGAGGCCGCACGCCGCTGGGTGCTGCACCTCGCGTCGTGGGACCCCGCGGGCAACACGAACTTCGCGCTCAACTGCGAGGCGGCCAAACCGATGCTCTACCGCCCGGCCCGCGCCTACGATTGGGCGTGGGACATGTTCACGGCCGACGAGCGCGCGAAAGTGCAGTCAGCCATGCGCGCCCGTGTGATCGACGCGTGGAACAGCGGCGAGGTGAGCCGCGGGACCGGGCATCTCCAGCGTCCCTACGGTAGCCACGCCAACCGTGTGTGGCACAAGATCGCCGAGGCCGGCATCGCGTTCCTGGACGAGATCCCGGAGGCGCCGCGGTGGCTCGACTACGCGGTGAACAAGTTCTTCGCCTGCTATCCCGTGTGGTCCGACGATGACGGCGGCTGGCACGAGGGCGTCAGCTACTGGAGCGGTTACCAGAACAAGGTCGTTTGGTGGCTGCAGGTCGCGCAGGCGGCGCTGGGGATCGACGGCATGAAGAAGCCCTTCTTCGCCCACGTGGGTGACTACCCGATGTACCTCGCGCCGCCGCATTCGCCGAATGCGGGCTTCGGTGACCTCTCGGGCCGGCCGATCACGCCGCCGGCGTTTCTGGAGTATCACTTGCGGGCGCGCGGGGCCAGCGGTGACGGCGGGCGCGCGGGTTACTGGCGTGACTGGGCCGAACGCGGCGGGATGCCGGCCAACGGCGGCTTCCTCGGGTTTCTCTACCGCGCCAACCTGCCCCCGCTGCCGCCGAAGCGACCGCTGACCGACCTGCCGGCCTCCAAGGTTTTTCACGGCATCGGCGTCGCCAGCCTGCACCTCACGCTCGCCGACAGCCGCGAGGACGTGCACGTCGCCTTCAAGTCGAGTCCGTTCGGAAGCCAGAGCCACGGCCACAACGCGCAGAACGGTTTTCTGCTGAACGCGTACGGCGAGGCGCTGCTCGTCGCGAACACCTACCGCGACCTCCACGGCAGCAAGTTCCACTACCAGTACGTGCATACGACGCGCGCGCAGAACGCGGTGCTCGTCGATGGCCAGGGGCAGATCCCGCATTCCGGTACCGCGACAGGGCGGATTGTGCGCGAGGAGTTCCGGCCGGATTACGACTACGTCGCCGGCGACGCCGCCGCGGCGTACGGCGGGCGCCTCACGAAGGCGTGGCGTCATGTGGTCTTTCTTAAGGGGGCGCGGCCTTGCGTCGTGATCTATGACGAGCTCGTGGCGTCGCGTCCGGTGACGTACCAGTTCATGCTGCACGCGCCGCGGGCGTTCGCGGTCGATGAGGCGGCCGGGCGCCTGCGCGTGGAGCAAACAAAGGCCGGTGTGGAGATCGCCTACCTCGCGCCGGAATCGCTGGGCTTCAAGCAGACCGACGGCTTCAATCCGCCGCCCTCGCGGGAATTTCCGAACCTCTGGCACGTCGAGGCGGGCACGCGCACCAAACGCGCCGAGATCGGCGTCACGACGGTGATGGTGCCTTATCGCGCCGGGCAGAGCGCACCATGGACCGCGCGGCGGAGCGAGACGTCCGCGGGTGTTGCCATTGAGATCGATCTCGGGACGGAGCAGACGGCGGTTGTTTTCCCGAAACCCGGAACCGACACCCCCGTGCGCGTTGAGCGACGGTGAGGAAGCGGCTTCGTGATGCGCTGCGGAAAGGCTCCGCGGTGGAGCAACCACGGATGGACATAAACACGGATCCGGCAGTTCCAGCGGGCGAACCACGAAGGAACACGAATAACGAGGGCCTGATGTAACCGAGGCCGCCCACCTTCGCCAGGGCTTCGGCGGGCTAGCCCGCCGCGGGATGTTACGAAGTAAGGCGGATGGTCATTCCGGCAGTTCGGACCAGGACGTGATTTGACGGCTCGAAAACGTGACTTTCCCGATGCGGAGCCGGAGCGGCTGCCGCGGGTCGAGTGGTAGGTCGGGCGCGGCGGCGAGTTCCATCCGCCCGCGTAATTCGTCCATCGACGATCCCTGAAGGTCCACGTGCACCGCTCGACCCAGCGGCAATGACCAACCCCGGCCGATTTCCTCGATCAGGTCGGCCAGGGGATGAGCAACGGGAGCGGGCGGCGCGTTGCCGGCCTCGAAAACAAACTCGCCCTGGGCACTCAAGGCGTCACCCGCCCGTCATTTGAAAAACGGGAACAACCTCCTCAGGCCGTCGCGGTCGGGCTGGGTGCCGTACTCACAGATCTCGAACGCCTCGGAATGCTGCACGTCGGTGCCGGGATTCCACGTGGCCGACTCTTTCGCGAAGCGGGCGGTCGTGGACTTGAAGCGCCGCGAGAAGTTCTCCCGCACCTGCTGCTGACGCTGGCGCTGCCCGGCGGGATCAGCCGGGTAGAGCGATGCGTTGCCGTTGGCGCCACCCTCGGCGAACTGCGAGATCATCACGCCCAGCGCGTCCAGTTTCCGTTCGACCACGGGGTCGATGTTCACGACCACGTCGGCGCGCGAGGGCGCCGGTTTCTGGAAGCGGTCGGTGTAGTACATGAACACGGGGTTCTTCTTCATCGCCGGGACGTCGGGACAGAAGAAGGGTACTGTCACCATGTACGCCGCGTCCTGCACCAAGACCCCGGTGTAGCGGTGGTCGGGGTGATAGTCGTTGGTGCGCGGTCCGAGCACGAGGTCCGCGTTCCACCAGCGGATCAAGCGCGTGAGGGTGCGGCGGTTTTCCAGCGTGGGCTCCAACTCTCCATCGTGATTGTCGAGGACCACGCCCTGGATGCCGAGGATGCGGTGGGCCTCGTCGACCTCCGCCTTCCGACGTCGCGCCAACGGTCCGCCGGCCTCACGCCAATGTCCGATGTCGCCGTTCGTCACCGACACGAAGAGCACATGATGCCCCGCCTGCGCCCAACGCGCCGCGGTGCCGGCGACCTGGATCTCGCAGTCGTCGGGATGGGCGCCGAACGCGATGATGCGCAGTTTACCGTCCTCGGGCGGCATCTTCACGCCGGGGATGGCGGCGGCGAGGGTGG
>JBEGJD010000353.1:0-4121 GCA_041184765.1 Verrucomicrobiota bacterium
CCCAATCCCCATGAGCGTATCACCCCGAACCCTCGGTGTCCTGGCGGTAATCCTCGTTTGCATCGCCATCGGCCGACCGTTGCTCGCTCAGGATGAAGCACAGCTCGCGGCCTTGGCCCAAGCCGGGGATTTCGCCCGCGCACGAACCCTGATCGCCCAGCTCATCGAACGGGAACCACGCGAGCCCCGCCACCGTTACAACCTCGCCTGCGCGGAGGCTCGACTCGGCTTCCGCGAGCTGGCGCTCGACTCGCTCGAGACGTCGGTGCGGTTGGGCTTCAAGGACCGCGAACTCCTTTTGACGGACGAGGATCTGGCCACGCTGCGCGAACTCCCCCGCTTTCAAGCCATCGCCGCCCGCGTGTCCCCACCGACGGCCCCCGCCGCCGCGCCGGCCGCGTCTGGTCCGACCGTACCCGCGCCAGCGAAGGCCACCGCCAAAAAAGCCGCCCCAGCACCTGCCGCCCAATCGGTCGCGCAACCGATACCTTCCCGGATCACACCCGCCGGGCCGGAGGGATTATTTTTCATGACCCGGTTCTGGATGGCGACCGGTAGCCTCGAGCAAAAACTCTGGTACTTCACGGCCGACGGCCGGGTCTTCGACTCGCCCGGCGGTGTCTTCACTCCCGAGCAGCTTGAACGCGACTCCCGCCGGCACGGCCGCTTCTCGCTGGCCAACAAAAAACTTACCGCGAAGTGGTCGGATGGAAAAGTGACCGAATCGAACTTCGAGATAGACTCCGCCGGAAAAGGATTCGCCTGGGACGGCGGACTTTTCAGCGAAGTCGCGAAGCCGGATTGGAGCAAAGTTTCCGGATTCTTTGAAGGCGGCGTGTCCTACTCCCATTCCTCCGGACGCGGCGCTGCGGTTTCCGGCCTCACCCTGCGGCCGGACGGCACCTTCACCCTAAGCCGCAACTCATCTTTCCGCTCGGAAAACTCGACCTCCGTCGCGACCGCCGGAAGCGTAGCCGCGCCCCTGGAAGGAAAATGGAAGGGTGAAGGCTACGAATTGACCCTCACCTTCGCGGACGGACGCACCGAGCGCCATGTCTCGTTCCCCACGCCCGATGCGCGTGATGCGAACAAGATCGGCATGCTTTTCTTCAACGGCTCAATGCACCTCGCGAAGAATCGCTGAGCGAGTCTCGTCCGTCGGGACGCGGTTGATCCGGCCGGCATCATCCGGCGGAAGGGTGCACCGGACTTGAAACGGCCCAGGAGGAGCGCGCATGCTCCCCGAGCCCCGTTTCGTTTCCTCATGAACCACCCCACCCTCAGCTCCCTCGCCGCCTTAGTTGTTATTTTTTGCGCCGGCCCCGCGTGGCTGAGCGCCGCCGACTCCGTACTCAGCGGCCAGGTCAGCAATGCCGCCACGCGCGCCTTTCTCGAAGGCGCCACCGTGTCCGTCGCTGGCACCGCCCGCACGGCTGTAACGGACCGCGAAGGACGGTTCGAACTGGCGTTGCCCGCGGGGAGCGAAGTCTCCGTCGTCGCCAGCTTCACTGGACTCGACCCGCAGCTCGCCACCGTGCGCGCCGCGGAAGGCCAGCGCGTCACGCGCGATTTCGCGCTCACGGCGGAGGTCTACAAACTCGAGGCCTTCACCGTCGAGGGCGCGCGCGAGGGCAACGCCCGCGCCGTCACACTCCAGCGCGCCGCCAGCAACGTGAAGAACGTCGCCGCCACCGACACCTTCGGCAACGTCGCCGATGGTAATGTGGGCGATCTCCTCCAGCGCATCGCCGGCATCACCGCCAACTACAACGGCCACGACGTACGCCAGGTGAGCATCCGCGGCGTGGGCCCCGACCTGAACGCCGTCACCATGGACGGCCTTCAGGTCGCCAGCGCGCAATCGGCCAACGGCGGCCGCGCCTTCGAATTCGACCAGGCTTCCCTCGGCAACATCGAGACGATCGAGGTCACCAAGGCGCCGACGCCCGACATGGACGGCGCGTCGATCGGCGGCAGCGTAAACCTCGTCACCAAAAGCGCGTTCGACCGCGCCGTGCCGCGCGTCTTCACCTACACGCTCGGCTTTATCACGCGTCCGACCTACAAGGCCTCGGCCCCGACCTGGAAGGCGCCCGTCGAGGGATTCGGGCCGTCCCTGAACTTCAGTTACTCCGACGTCTACGGCGAGAAGCGGAACATCGGCATCACCCTCACCGGCACGGTGCACAGCCAACCGGGCGCGGGTTCCACCACGCTGCAGTCGTTCGAACGCCGCAACGATCCCGGCGCGGTCTACAACTTCTCGATGGGACGCCGCGTCGAGAACGCCACCCGCTCCCGCGTCGCGAGCGGCCTCAAGGTCGACTACCGCTGGAGCCCGCGCACCACGGTCTCGGTCAGCCTCTCCTACAACTATTACTTCGAAAATCCCGACACCCGTCTGAGCACCCTCTCGACGGTCGGTGTGGCCACCGCCGCCACGCCCAACGTCCTCGCCACGGTCGACGCCTCCGGGCGCCGTACGGGCGGGGGCTACATCCACCCGAATTACGCCGACAACGTGACGCGCGTCTTCGCCCACCCGACGCTCTCAACCAACGCCATCTCGGTTAACGCCTGGGACAACTCGGGCCGCACCTACCTGTTCCAGCCGATGGTGCGCCACCGCTTCGACGGCCTCTCAATTGATTACAGCGTCTCCTACTCCAACGCCGGCGCCTACAACGGCGTGCCGCAAAACGTCGTCTCCCTGCGCCTCGGCGGCGTCGGCTGGACGGTCGACCGTTCCCGCGACGGCATGAACCCGATCGTGCGCCAGACCGAGGGCCCCGACTGGAACGACCTGAACAATTACAGCGCCCTGCAGATCACGCAGAACGACAAGCGCAGCACCGACGAGGTGGTGGCCGCGAAGTTCGACCTGAAGAAGGACCTGCGCACCGCGGTTCCGGCGTTCGTGAAGACCGGCTTCAACGTGAAGCGCCAGCAGCGCGACCTCTGGGGCTACAACCGTCGCTGGAGCTGGACCGGGCCCGACGGCGTGCTCGGCAACGCCGACGACAACACCGGCATCGGGCAATTCACCGACGTCACCGGCTACCACCGCAAGGACGAGGATAAGGCGTACGGCGGCCGGGGCGGCGCGCCGGTCTGGCCCAACCCCTACAGCCTCGCCCGCCACCTGGCGGAGAACCCGCGCTATTGGCGGGAGGACGTCGCGTTCGGCGCCCCGACCGCGCTCCAGGCGCTCAAATTCGTCGAGGAGCGCATCGCCGCCGCCTACCTTCTGGGCCAAGCCCGGCTCGGACCGGTCTCCCTGCTCACAGGCGTGCGACTCGAAGACACGCGCGTCGCCGGAGAAGGCCCGCTCAATTATATTTCACCGGCGGAGAAAGCGCGCCGCGCCGCCTGGACCGGAACGTTGACAGACGCCGAGATCATCCGCCGTGCCGAGGCGCAGTACGGCACGCGTACCACCAACGAGGGTCGCTATCGGGTCGTTCTCCCCGGCGTGCACCTCCGCTACGAGCCGCTCGCCAACCTCGTGACCCGCGCCAGCTGGTCGACGGGCGTGGGCCGCCCGGGCTTCGGCTCGATCATTCCGAACGACCAGGTGAATGACGACACGATGCGGGTGACCGCCAGCAATCCGAACCTGGGCCCGCAGCAGGCCGACAACTACGACCTCACCGCCGAGTACTACTTCCGGCCGCAGGGCATGATTTCGGTTGGCGCGTTCCGGAAGGACATCCGCGACTACATCTACACCGACAGCAGCCAGATCATCGGCAACGGACAGGACAACGGCTTCGACGGCCTTTACGCCGGCTACACGCTCACCACGCAGCGCAACGTCGGATCGGCGCGCATCGACGGCCTCGAATTCAGCTACCAGCAGCAGCTCACGTTCCTGCCCGGCTGGGCGAAGGGCTTCAGCCTCAGCGCCAATTACACCGCGCTCCGCACCGAGGGGAATTACGGCGGTGCGACGGTGCTCACCAACAACAGCCTGCCGGGATTCTTGAACAAGTCGGGCAACCTGGGACTGGGCTACCGCGGCCGCGGCCTCGACCTGCGCCTGCAGGCGATCTACCGCGGCAATTACCTCGTGGCCAACTCCGCGACACCAGCCCTCGTGCAGTACCAGAAGGAGAAGATCA
>JBEGJD010000354.1:0-5022 GCA_041184765.1 Verrucomicrobiota bacterium
AGACGACGACAAACGCGAGGATGACTTTCCAGGGACGGTCCATCTCAGTCCACCAAGGCCAGCACCAAGGAAACCGTGTCGTTGAGGGCGAGCAGGTCGTCGCCCGCTCCGGAGCCAAAGCCATCCGCGAAACCGAGCGCCAGACTCAGACCCGCCACCAGACCGGAAAGGAGCACCGCTCTCATGGCGAACGCCTCGAGGAGGGCCGGCGCCTCCGCCCGAGCCGCAAGACCAAGGGCGGCCACCCGCGTGGCGAAGCCGAAGGGAGCGGCATCAACGGCCGCCTCCCCGGGAGAGCGGGCGGCGCGGACCAGCCGCGACCACGCGTACAGCGATTCGGACGATACGGGTTTCATGATCTTTCCTTCCTCCTAAGCTCCTGGAAAAGCTTTTGCAACTTACGCCGGGCGCGGAAGGCCCGGACTTTTACGAGTGATTGGTTCCAACCGGTGACGGCCGCGATGTCGGCGATGCTGCGCTGCTCGAGGTCGAGCATTCGCACCACGAGCTGATCCTCGGGTTTCAACTGGGAGAGCAGCTTGTGGACCAGTTCCCGCGCGGCCAACGCATCGTTGGCGGCAACCTCGTTCTCGGATGTGAGGACGGCGTCCAGCACCTGCGCCTCGTTCTCCGAAAGATCGGCCCAGCGGAATTCCGGCCGCCGGCGCTGGGCGCGCAGATGATCGATGCACGTGGTGACCGCGATGCGGGGATACCCAGTGGGTGAAGGGAACGGCCCCTTGGTACTGTGCCAGCCGCGAAAACATCTTCAGGAAAACCTCCTGGCAGAGGTCTTCCTCGGCCACGCGCCGAGGCAGGTGCGACCGCACGATGCGGACAACCAAAGGGTACAGGTGCTCCACCAACTCCCGCGCCGCCTGCTGGTCCCGTCGACGCACGCGATCAAGACACGCCACCAAATCAATGGGCGGCGGGTCGGCGGCGTCGGGCATCCGGTCATGGAGGCAAGGGCGATCACGACAGGCAAGACGTGCCTTGGTGGGGTGGGTTACAGTTCCGGCCACCGGCTCCCGGCACGGAAAAACCTCCCAGCACGGGACGAGGAACACGGTCTGCCGGCCCGGGACCTTGACTTCGCCTCGGCGCGACCGCTACCTCTCCGTGCCCATGGCAACGCGGCCGCAAGCCCTCCGACTTACGAGCGCGCACGACCTTTGAAGCGCCGCCTCGCGGCGGGTCGTGCGTAAGAGCCTTTCCGTCCGGCCCGGGCGCCGGACGACTCCCTCGAAGACGGCCGGAGCGCCCTCCGGCCGAACCGCCGCCAGCCAACAACCAACATTTTTGTCAGTCGATTTTCCGGCCATGCAACCCGCCCCCGTCACCAAGTACCGGCCCTTCCCGCCGGTCCACCTCCCTGATCGCCAGTGGCCGGGCCGCACACTCACGCGCGCTCCGCTCTGGTGCAGTGTCGACCTGCGCGACGGCAACCAGGCGCTCGCCCAGCCGATGAGCGTGGACGAGAAACTCGAGTACTTTGCGATGCTGGTGCGCATCGGCTTCAAGGAGATCGAGGTTGGTTTTCCGAGCGCCTCGCAGATCGAGTTCGATTTCTGTCGCCGGCTGATCGAGGGCGGACTGATCCCCGACGACGTCGCGATCCAGATCCTTTGCCAGTGCCGCGAGGAGCTCATCGTCCGCAGCGTCGAGGCGCTCCGCGGGGCGCGCCACGCGGTCTTCCATCTCTACAACTCCACTTCGCCCGCGCAGCGCCGGCATGTCTTCAACGCGTCGCGCGACGACATCCGCCGCATCGCCGTGCAGGGCACCGAGTGGGTCAAACACCACTCGGCCCCGCTCGTCGCCGCCGGCACGCGCCTGCGCTTCGAGTACTCGCCGGAAAGCTTCACCAGCACCGAGCTCGATTTTGCCCTCGAGGTCTGCGAGGCGGTCACCGACGCGTGGCAGCCGACCATCGAGGATAAGATCATCCTGAATCTTCCGGCCACGGTGGAGTACGCCACGCCCAATGTGCACGCCGACCAGATCGAGTGGATGTGCCGCCACCTCACGCGGCGCGACCGCACCCTGGTGTCGCTTCACACCCACAACGACCGGGGCACCGGCGTCGCCGCGACCGAGCTCGCGCTCCTCGCGGGCGCCGACCGCGTCGAGGGCACGCTCTTCGGCAACGGCGAACGCACCGGCAACCTCGACGTCGTCACCGTCGCCCTGAACCTGTACACCCACGGCATTCATCCGGGTCTGGACTTCAGCGACATCAACGGCATCCGCGAGGTCTACGAGCGCTGCACCCGCCTAGAAGTGCCGCCGCGCCAACCTTACGCCGGTGAGCTCACGTTCACTGCTTTCAGCGGCTCGCACCAGGACGCCATCAAGAAGTCCTGGGCCGCCCGGAAACCGGGCGAGCCTTGGGACGTGCTCTACATCCCGATCGACCCGGCCGATATCGGCCGCAGCTACCGCGCGATCATCCGCATCAACGCCCAATCCGGCAAAGGCGGCGTCGCCTACGTGCTGGAGAACGAGTTCGGCTACTCCCTGCCGAAAGCCATGCACAAGGAGATCGGCCGCATCGTGAACGACGTCGCCGACGCCAAGGGCACCGAACTCCCGCCGGCCGAGATCCTCGAGGTGTTCCGCCGCGAGTACCTCGACCGCACCGCGCCCGTCGCGATCCGCCACTTCAAGAGCACGGAAAGCGACAGCGCGGTCACCTGCGAGGCCGAGTTGCTGATCGACGGGGCGACGCACCGCCTCTCTGGAGCCGGTAACGGACCGATCGACGCCTTCACCCGTGCCCTCGCCGCGACCTCCTTGCCGCGCGTCGAGGTGCTGAGCTACGCGGAGCACTCGCTCGGCCAGGGCTCCGAGGCCCGCGCCGTCAGCTACATCCAGATCCGCACCGACCGCGGCCAATCGCTCTTCGGCGCCGGAATCGATACCAACATCGAGCTCGCCTCCATCAAGGCGATCGTCAGCGCCCTTAACCGCGCCCTCGCGAAAAGCTGAACGGCATCGGCGCGGTTGACGTCCTCGAAACCGGTCACGGAAATGCGGGAAACCCCGTCGCCGTGAATCGTCGCACCGCACTCGCCCTGCTTTCCACCGTCCCGCTGGTTGTCCGTCCGCGCCTCCTCGCGGCCGACGCCGGCTGGCGGAAGCTGTTTGACGGAAAGTCGCTGGCGGGCTGGAAGCCCACGGCGAAGTCCCCTCACAGCAAGGCGAGCGGCAACCGCACCGGCGGGCGCTGGGTGGTCGAGGACGGCGCGATCACCGGCAGCCAGGATACGCCGCGCAACGGCGGGCTGCTGCTCACCGAGGAGCAGTTCGGCGACTGCGAGATCTCCCTTGAGATGCGGAATGACTTCGGCCCCGACAGCGGGATCTTCCTGCGCTGCACCGAGGACGGCCGCGCGTACCAGTGCCTGATCGACTACCACAAGGGCGGCACGATCGGCGGCATTCTCGGCGAAGGGATCTGGAAGCGGCGCGGCGAGCGGAACTTCACCTTTGGCGAGCGACCGGAGATCATCACGCTCAACGAGCACCGCCAGCCCTGCCCCGTCCGTCCTGAGGCGTGGACCGATTTCTGGCGCGTTAAGGGCTGGAACGAGATCCGGGCCCGCATCGTCGGCGACCCGCCCACCATCACGACCTGGGTCAACGGCGTGCAGATGCTGACCTTCACCGAACCGGTGTCGCAGCACCCCGCGCGCGGGCACATCGGCCTGCAGGTGCACGGCGGCGCGGGCTTCGAGGGCTTCGTGCGCTACCGCAATATCCGCGTGCGCCCGCTGTGAGCTGAAAGCGCGGCAACGCGCGTGGACTGTCCGGACCGGCGTTCCGTTGTGGCCCGGCTCCGGCCGAGGCGTAGTGTTTCACCATGCGCCCCCTCGCCCTTTCCGCGTTCCTTTTCACCTTCAGTCTGGCCGTCGGAGCCCATGCGGCCGGCTCGCCTTGGCCGGAGATAACCCGGGAGAACAAGCCCTGGACGCGCTGGTGGTGGCCTGGCAGCGCGGTGGACCGCGCCAGCCTGACGGCGCAATTGGAGAAACTCGCGTCCGCCGGAATCGGCGGCGTGGAGATCACCCCGATCTACGGAGCGAAGGGCCAGGAATCGCGCTACATAAAATTTCTTTCGCCGGAGTGGATGGCGATGCTGGAGCACACCGGACGCGAGGCGCGTCGCCTCGGGATCGGCGTCGACATGGCGACCGGAACCGGCTGGCCCTTCGGCGGGCCGTGGATCGACGAGTCCCACGCGTTGCAACGCGCTGTGCTGCGCGACGGCCGCGTGGCGGGCGAACCGGGCCGGATGATGGTGAAACGCGCGGCGCCGGGCGGCGAGGGACTCGTCGTCGACCCGTTCTCCACCGCGGCGCTGGAGCGCTATCTCGGGCCGTTCGACCGCGCCTTCGCGACGTTCCCGCGCGATCTCTTGCGCGGGCAATTCCATGACTCGTTCGAGTATTTCAACGCGAGTTGGACGAGCCGCCTGCCGGAGGTATTCCGCCAACAACACGGCTACGACCTGCAGGACTACGCGTCGGAGCTGCTCGCCCGCGATCCCGCCGCGGTTAAGAGGATCGACCTCGAGACCCTCGCGCGCGTGAAGGCCGACTACCGCGAGACGCTCGGCCGGCTCCACCTCGAGTACCTGCGGGCCTGGGTGGCGTGGTCGCACCGCCAGGGGTGGATCGTGCGCAACCAGTCGCACGGCGCGCCCGCCAACCTCCTCGACCTCTACGGGGCGGTCGACATCCCCGAGACGGAAATCTTCGGCTCCACACCGTTCCCTATTCCCGGGCTAAGACGCGAGGCGGACGAAGTGCGGCACGATCAGGATCTCCCCGAGCCGCTCGTGGTTCGGATGGCGTCCTCGGCGGCGCACGTGATGGGCCGTCCGCTGGCCTCGAGCGAAAGCGCGACGTGGTTGCGCGACCACTGGAAGGAATCCCTCGCCTTCGTTAAGCCCGAACTGGACCGCATCCTCGTCGAAGGCATCAACCACATCTTCTACCACGGCACGGTCTTCTCGCC
>JBEGJD010000355.1:0-4828 GCA_041184765.1 Verrucomicrobiota bacterium
CTCCCAGACGAGGCTCAGCAGGTCGTGGACCCCGAAGTGATTCGGTCGGCTTGTGCCGACGGCGGGCAGCGGGCTGGGGACGGGGCGCGTCAACCAGCCGAGCACCGTGGCGTTGAACCCCGGTTCCTCGCGGCCGTCAGGCCGGTTGAAACCGGCGGCGGCCGCGCGTTCCCACTCCGCGGTGGTTGGCAAGCGCTTCCCGCGAAACTGCGCGTACGCCCGCGCGGCGAACCAAGAGATCCGCGTGACCGGCGCGTCCAACGGGACCCGCGGTCCGGGTTCAAGGTCGCCCGTCCAGTCGGCGAGGTAACCGGCGTCGGCGAACAGCGGGCTCACTTGCGAGCGCCGCCAACGCGGGTTGTCGCGCGCAAAGGCGAGGAACTCGGCGTTCGTAACCGGGCGCGCGTCGAGGCGGAAGGCCGCGACTGGCACTCGCTCCGGCTCATCGCGTCCGCGTAGGAGAGGAATGTATTCCCCCGCGGGGATCGGCACCATGCCGGCCGTCACGGGACTCCAGCCCGCGACGGGCTCGGCCGTGGCGGGCGTCATCGCGCCCATCGCGAGGAGCGCCGCGAGTGCGCTGAGGAATCCCGTGCCGGTTGTATTCATGTTTTACTTCAGTTCGCCCCGAACCCGCCGGACGTCGGCGACGCTTACGGCACCGTATTGATTGCCCCAGGAGTTCATGACGTAGGTGAGGACGTCGGCGACTTGGTCATCGGTGAAATCCTGCGGCGGCATCACGTTGTTGTACGGCTTGCCGTTGACCGTGATCGGGCCGTTGAGCCCTTTGAGCACGATCTTCACGGCGCGATCCTTGTCGGCCTTGAGATAGTCCGAGCTGGCGAGGGGCGGGAACACGGCGGGCAGGCCCTCGCCGTTGGCCATGTGGCAGGCGAAGCATGACGTCAGGAACGTCTTCTTGCCCCGCTCGAGTTGGATCTCCTTCGAGATGTTCGCGATCTCCGGGTTGGCGGCGATGGCCTTCTCCTTGGCGGCGACGAGCTCGGCCTCGCGTTTGCTCGCGGCGTAGCCGGCGTCGGAGGCCTGGCCGATGTACACCTCGTCGACCTCCTTGCCAGAGTAAATCAGCGGGTTTTCCAGGCCGGCGACCTTGAGCATCCCGAGGGCGCCCTTGTTGAACGCCCGCGACAGCGAGTGGTCGACGAGCACGTAGGTGCCGGGCACCTCGAGGCGGAAGTCCACCACGGTGGAACCGCCGGCCGGCACCATCGTGGTCTGGACGTGGCGTTGCGCGCCGTTGACGCCGCCCTCGAGGTAGACGGTGTCGAAGATCTCGCCGATGACGTGGAACGAGGAGACGACGTTGGGTCCGCCGACGCCGAAGTAGATGCGCACCTTCTCGCCGACCTTGGCCTGGAGGGCCTTGTCGCCGACGAGCGAGCCGACGGCGCCGTTGAACACCACGTACGGAGGCCGCTCGTCCTCGGCTTTCATCGGATCGAAGTTCTGCAAGCCCGGCTCGCCGTGGCGGCCCGAGGTGTAGATCTCGCCTTGCATCACGTAGAACTCGCGGTCGACCTTCGGCAGTCCGTCCTTGGGCTCGACGAGGATCAGCCCGTACATGCCGTTCGCGATGTGCATGGGCACCGGTGCGGTCGCGCAGTGGTACACGTAGAGCCCCGGGTTTAGCGCGGAGAACGAGAACTGCGAGGAGTGGCCCGGGGCGGTGAACGACGACGCCGCGCCGCCGCCGGGACCCGTGACCGCGTGGAGGTCGATGTTGTGCGGCACCTTCGAGGTCGGGTGGTTGTTGAGGTGGAACTCGATGAAGTCGCCCTCGCGCACGCGGATGAAGGACCCGGGCACGTTGCCGCCGTAGGTCCAGAAGAGGTACTCGACGCCGTCGGCGAGCCGCTTGACGACCTCGCGGACCTCGAGGTTGACGACGACCTTGGCCGCGTGACGGCGCGTGATCGGCGGCGGTACGTTCGGCGCCTCGGCGAGGATGGCGAGCTCGACGGGCAGGTCGGCGGCGAGCGGGGCCGCGCCCTTTTTGGCGGAGACGGTGCCCTCGGACGCAAGGGCCGGGGACAGCAGCGACGCAGCCAGCAGGGCCGCGGCGGCGAGTCGGGACTGTGAGGAGGAGGTATTCATGGCGGCGGTTCGTTTGCGATGGGGCCATCCTGCCACCGATCGGCGGTGGCCGCCTTGACGCGGATCAAGGAAAGGCTTCACCGGAAAAACCCCACTCGGGGTCAATCGCAGGCGAGGGCGTCGCAGTCTGAGGAACGCCTTGCCGCGCGGATCCGGACGGCGGGCGAATAGTCCACCGGCCGGGGCTTTAACGTCCGCCAGCGCGCGAGGTCCACCGCCGAGCGCACCGCGGTGAGCGGCGCCTGCGGGTAGGCGCGCTCGCCCGTCTCCGGCAGCAGCGCCACGCCCGAGAACGATCGCCGGTGACGCCAGAGAAACGCCCGGACCTTGTCCCACTCGTCGGGCCGTACGGTGCACGTGTGGGAGACATTATGGTGGAGATCCGCGGAGCGCGACGCAGGGTCGCCTCCGGGAACGATCCAGTTCCGACGCACCAGCAGCACCAGACGTAGAAAGTCCACGGCCCGGAGATCACCTCGGGTCATTACGCCTGGCGGCGCCTCGCCGGGGAAGGTGATCACGTCATCCGACTTCGGCCGGAGGAGCGACGGTGCGGTCAGTTCCGGATTGGCCGAGCGGAAACACGCGTATGCCGGCTCGTTCCGGCCGGTCACGATGCGACGGAAAAAGCGCCGCGCGTGGTAGGGGTGGATGCCCGGTGCGCTGCCGAGCAGGAGGGAGGCCGAGCCCTCGGGTTTGCAGGTCGTGATGCGCGCCGCGGGCCGGATGCCGATGAGGCGCGCGATGATAAGATTGGTCGCTCGGCACAGGTGGGCACCGCGCCGCAGCAGCCGCGGGTTTAGCAGCAGTTCCGGATTGTCCAGAATGCCGCAGATCGAGACGCCCAGCAGGGCGTCGTGCTCGTTCAGCACGCGGGAGACCGGGCCGAGATACGCGATGCGCGTGTACGCCGCCTGCAGCGTGCCGATCACGGTCGCGGCGACGCAGGCCCGGAGAAATTCCTCCGCGCTGTGAACGGCCGCGCCGTTGATCGTGGTGAGGTTGCAGAGTTGGAAGCCTGAGAGCCGCCCGCGCCGGGCCCGGCCGCCCAACCGGTTGCGCTCGGCGCGTGACAGCCGCCAGTCGATCACCGGCACGAAGCCGATCTCGCCGCAGGGATTGCAGCCGGCGTCGGGGTGGTCGCACAGGAAGACGCCCGGCTCGCCGAATTTCCGCGACGCTTGCAGGACGCGGCTGAAATCGCCTTCGCCCGCGCGCCCACGCGGGATCACGGCCGAGATGTTGGACGCGGCGCGCTGCGGGTTGAGTTCCAGCCAACGTCCCGATTTCGCCCGCAGCATTTCCCGGTCATCCGCCGAGAATAGACAGATCGTCGCCGCGCGCCGGCCTCCGGGGGCGCGGGCGGCTGCCGCGACGAACATCGCGATGTCGTAGATCTCGATCGGCTGAAGTCGGCGGCCCGCGGCGTCGCTCAGGATTCGTGCGACGTGGGCGAGCGCGCGTCGCAGTTCGCTCCGGCCGACCGGTGCACCGCCTGAAAACAAGATCCGGCGTCCGGTAAAAGCGGCGGCCAGAAGCGCATGCAGCGCGTCGCCCCAGCCGCGGGGCGTGTTCACGATCCGATGGCGGCGGGCCTGTCCGCGCGGGCGGGCGGGAAGCGCGGGCAGGCGCGCGACATGGTGGTGTTGCACCGAGAAACCCACGCCGCAGCCGCAGAGCAGCAGGAAGAGGTAGCCGCGGAAGAACTCCACGCGGTCGACGTTCGCGAAGGCGCAATTGAACATCTGCGCGTGGTTGCGGAGGAGGGTCGGCCCGCCGTGTTGGAGCGACCGCAGGCTGGGCAAGACGCGCTTTTCCGCCGCTGCGACGAAGGCCGCGTCGATGATTTCCCGGAGGGCGCGGCCGCCCAGCGATTCGGCGATCAGCCGGTTATCCGCGGCGGTGAGAAGACCGATTTCCCGCGGCAGCCGTGCCGGCGTGCGACACCCGAGCCGCGCTGCGAAATGCACGAGGTGCATCGTGCGCACGCGCGCCACCGCCTCGGTGAACGTCTCGAGACGTTGCGCATTCCGCAACGGTTGCGCGTAGCGGGCCACGAACACGTAGTCGGCCACCGCCGCGCGCCGCGTCGCGGATGTGCTCCGCTTCTCAAGGGCGCTTCCCGATCTCGAGGAACCGGCTCCGAAAAAAGACATGGCCGCGCGGGGTTCATCCAAAATGAATGCGGAATGGCGCCGCCCTCAAATGCCTCAGTCCGGCTGTCGCCTGCCGGGTCGCTTCACTGCCCTGTGGCGGATGAGGCTTTCGTCGACCAACGGCGCGCCGCCTCGGGGTGTGTTTCGAGCAGGATATCGAGGATCCGCCTTCTCTCCGCGGCGTGCCAATAGGCGTACCGGCCCTTGGGGTCGTCGCTCTCCAGCGCGGTGCGCAGACGGGCGAAGACCAGGACCTTCAACGTCTCCGGCAACGCGGCGAACGACTCCGTGTAGATGAGCGGACTGCAGCGGTACGCGTAGAGGCGTCCCTTCAGTTCCACGTCGCGCAGGCTGAGGCCGGCCCGGTTGCGCTTCGCTCCGGCCGCGTAGGCACGGAGAAATTCCGCGGAACCATCGACGCCGGCCGGTAATTCCGCCGCCCCGCGGAAGAGGAGCCGGTCCACGATGTCCTGCGCGGCGCCGTTGAACACGCTGCGCACGCTGTCGTACGACGGCTCGTCGGTTTCCAGTTCCTTGAACGTGCGTTGCAGACC
>JBEGJD010000356.1:0-3164 GCA_041184765.1 Verrucomicrobiota bacterium
CGCGGCGGCGGAGGGGCTCGGGGTCATGGTGGGAAGCGTGCGGAGGGTTGACGTGCCGGTTCAAGCGAGGATTCGGCCGAAGCGCGGCATTTGACCGTCGCGCGACTCCGCGTTTCGTCAAACGCACTCCGCCCCACTCCCACCCTCCATGAACGCGTCCCCCTCCCGCCTGCTCCTCGCCCCGGTTATCCTCGTTCTTGCGGTAGCCGTCCGCGCCGAAACGCCCACCACCGACTGGCCCGCCTGGCGCGGCACCTCCGGCACTGGAGCCGTCGCCGGCGCCAAACCGCCGGTAAAATGGAGCGACACCGGGAACATCCGGTGGAAAGCCGAGGTACCCGGACTCGGCTTCTCCACGCCGATCGTGTGGAAGGATAGGCTCTACGTGCTGACCGCCGTCGAAACCGCGACGGGCGCCGCCCCGGCGGCGAAGGCGGAAAACGCTCCACCCCCGCCGCCCGACGGCGGAGGGGAAGGCCGCGGCAAGGGTAAAGGCGGAAAACGCGGCGGACCGCCGGGTGGGCCGGGCGGATTTGGCGGCGGCATGAAGCCGTCTTCCACGTACGAGTTCGTGGTTCTCGCCCTGGATCGTGCCACCGGTCGCGAGATCTGGCGGCAGGTCGCCCGCCGCGAGGTGCCCCACGAGGGCAAGCACCCTACCAACAGTTTCGCCTCCGGCTCCCCTCTCACCGACGGCGAGCGCCTGTACGTGACCTTCGGTTCGCGCGGTTATTACTGCTACGATCTCTCCGGGAAATTGATCTGGGAAAAAGACCTGGGCGACCTGCGCACGCGCAATTCGTTCGGCGAGGGAGCCTCCCCCGCGCTTGCCGGTGACCACCTCCTCATCACCTGCGACCAAGAGGAAGGTTCGTTCATCGTCGCGCTCGACAAGCGCACCGGGCGGGAAGTCTGGCGGAAAGACCGCGCCGAGCGCTCGTCTTGGTCGACGCCCCTCGTCGTCGAGGCCGCCGGTCGCCGGCAAGCCATCGTCGCCGCCGCGGGCCGCACGCGCAGCTACGACCCCGCCACCGGCGAGATCATCTGGGAGGCCGGCGGGCTCACGGAAAACGTCATCCCGATGCCCGTCACCGGAAATGGCCTGGTTTATGTGATGAGCGGCTTCCGCGGCTACTCGATCCAGGCCATCCGCCTCGACGCCAAGGGTGACGTTACCGACTCACCCGCCGTCGTCTGGAACGTACGCAAGAGCGCGCCCTACGTGCCTTCCCCCGTCCTCTCCGGCAACCGGCTCTACATGATCAAGAGCAACGAGGCTTTCCTCTCCTGCCTCGACGCCCGCACCGGCGCGGTCCTGTACCAGGATCAGCGGCTCGAGGGGGTACGCGGACTCTACGCGTCGCCGCTCGCGGCCGGCGGTTACGTCTACCTCATCGGCCGCGAGGGCACCGCGATGGTGATCCGGGACGCGGACAAATTCGAAGTGGTCTCGACCAATCAGCTCGAAGACCGCTTCGACGCCTCGCCGGTGATCCTCGGGAAGGATCTCTTCCTGCGCGGACACCGGTACCTCTACTGTATCTCGGAAGGTTGAGCCGGGTGCGGCGGCGCGCCGGTGCGGAAACGAGGAGAATCTGGAAAACCGGAACGCGGGATCCCGGAGCAAGCCGGGCTTTGTACGACGCGAGGGGAAACCACGGGATTTCCGGCGCACGATCATAAAGCGCCTCCGAACCGCTCCGCGAAGGGGCAACCACGGATGGACGCAGATGGACACGGATCAGCGGCGAGTGGTGTGGCCGCGGCCGCCCGCCTCCGCCGAGGCTACGGCGGGCAAGCCCGCCGCGGACCATGCTGAAACCGCGACGGCCAGTCTCCGAGGTCTCCCACGTCTTCACATTTTTCCGCCCTTTCCGGTCTTCCCGTTCAAACCCCAACCCGGGATCAACCACGAAGGGACCCGAATTTACACGAATGGCTCAGCCTCCGTTTCCTCCGTTCTCTCCTGTTGAGCCGGTTTGAACAGGAGGCAACTGAGGCAACGGAGTGAGCTCTGGTCTTCCCAGTCTCCGAGGTCTCCCGCGTCTTCAACAACTTCCCGCACTTACCGGCCTTCCTGTTCAACCCCTGCGCCTCTTGCGCCTTCTGGCGGCCAACTCCGGGCCTGGCCGCCAAGAGGCACATAACGCGCAAACGTCGGCCACCGTCGCTCTATTTTCCGCGTTTTCCGCGTCTTCCGTGCCTGCCCTCAGTAGGCTTGGCGAAGGAGGGGGCCACCTGCCTAGGTTTCGTGCGCTTCGTGTGTTTCGTGGTTCCACCACGCCTTGCCTCCCGCGCATCGGAGGATTGTTGTGGTTTTTAACCCTGCCCTTCCGGGCCCACCCAGCCATGTACGGACCCCTCCGCCTCATCACCGTTGGTCTCATCGCGCTGCCGCTCGCGGCCCAGACCGTGACGCCTCCCGTTTCGCCCACACCCGCCGCGGGTGAGAAATCCGTCGTCGAGCTCTCGCCCTTCGAGGTGCGGGCCGAAAACGACGTGGGCTACCAGGCCGCCAACACGACCAGCGGCTCGCGGCTCAACTCGCGCCTGCGTGACACCCCCGCGGCGGTGGCCGCGTTCACGCCCGAGTTTCTCGCCGACATCGCCGCCACAAACCTCGAGGAAATGCTGGCCCACGCGACCAACATCGAGCTCGACGTGGAGGACGCCAACGCGGGGTTCAACAACCCGCAGGGCCGCGGGGCCGACGGCAACGATTACCAGTTCCGCATGCGTGGTTCGCCCGCCGGCGCCTCGCGCGACTTCGTCGAGTCCAGCATCCCCGTCGACCTGTACAACGTGGAGCGCGCCGAGGTGGCGAGCGGGCCCAACTCCATCCTCTTCGGCCTCGGGCAGGCGGGCGGCCTCGTGTCGCTATCGGGCAAGCGGGCCAATCTCCAGCGCACGCGCACGACGCTCAAGTCGATGCTCGGTTCGTGGAGCTACGAGCGCTACGAGGCCGACCACAACCAGGTGCTGGTGCCGCGGAAGGTCTCCCTGCGACTGCTCGGCCTCTACCAGAACAACCAGGGCTGGCGCCACTGGGACTTCAACGACTCGGCGCGCTGGACGGCGGCCGTCGCGTATCAGCCGTTCCGCGACACCACCGTCCACGTGTCGGTCGAGAAGGGCCACATGGACAACAGCCTCACGATCGGCTG
>JBEGJD010000357.1:0-11792 GCA_041184765.1 Verrucomicrobiota bacterium
CCCGCCGCGGGCGCGAAGGGTGCCGCTCCGGCCGCCGGCGCGAAGCCGGCCGCCCCGGCCAAGAAGTAAGGCAGCGTTTCTCCGGTGGCGCCGGCCTTGCCGGCCGGCGCTTTCCGTTCCGTTCTTTGAGCCATGTCCTTCTCCCTTGTCGCCGGCCTGGGCAATCCGGGCCGGGTCTACGAGGGCACCCGCCACAATCTGGGTTGGGTCGTGCTCGACGCGCTCGCGCGGCGGCACGGCCTCGCTTGGAAACATTCGGCCGAGTTCAAGGCTGAGATCGCGCGTTGGGAAACCGGCGCGGGACCGCTCTGGCTCGCCAAACCGCAGACGTTCATGAACGCCAGCGGCGAGTCGGTGGGTGCGCTCGCACGATACTTCAAGGCCGCCCCGGAGTCGGTGATCGCGGTATATGATGACCTCACGATCGACCTCGGGCTCCTCAAAGTGTCCGCCGGCGGCAGCGCCGGAGGGCACAACGGGGTCGACAGCCTGATCCGCCACCTAGGATCGGGCTTCGTGCGCTACCGCCTCGGCATAGGGCCGAAGCGACCGGCGGAGATGGACCTCGCCGACTTCGTCCTGGCCCGGTTTCCTCCCGACCAGTTCGTCGTCGTCTCCGAAAAAACCGAATCCTTCGTCCAAGGTCTTGAATTGCTGCTCACCCGCGGCCTCGAGACCGCCATGAATCAACTCAACCGCAGAGAGCCAAAATGAAATCCGCCAACCGCAACTACCGCGCTTCCTTCATCCTCGATAACCGGGGCAAGGAGGAGTCGTTCGACCAGATCGTCGACGGCATCAAGAAGGTCATCACCGAACTCAAAGGCGAGGTCTCGGCCGTCGAGACTGTCGGCAAGCGCGACTTCGCCCGCGTCACTGACCGAAAGCTGACCGGCGCCCACTACGTGCAGGTGGCCTTCGCGGCCCCCGCCGCCGTGCCGTCCCAGTTGCGCGAGAAGCTCCGCCTCAACGGCAGCGTTTACCGTACGTTCATCCAGAGCGCCTGACCGCGACTCACCGCGTCAGGCCCGACCCCCCACCGCCATGCCCTCGCTCAACAAGGTTCTTCTGATGGGCAATCTCACGCGTGACCCCGAGCTGCGGGTCACGCCGAAGGGCACGCCCATTTGCCAGTTCGCCCTCGCGATCAACCGCAAGTTCAAGATGGAGTCGGGCGAGTCGCGCGAGGAGGTCATTTACGTCGACGTGGAGGCCTGGGGCAAACAGGGCGAGACGATCGCCAAGTATGTCACCAAGGGCCGCCCGTTGTTTGTCGAGGGCCGCCTGCGTCTCGATCAATGGGAAGACAAGAACACCAAGGAGAAGCGCAGCCGCATGAAGGTCGTGCTCGAGGCGTTTGAGTTCCTGGGCGACGGCCGCGGCGGTGGCGGCGGGCCCGGCGGCGGAGACGCGCCCGGCGGTTCCTTCGAGCGCAACTCGCCTGCGCCGCGCGCCAACCCGACCTCCCCGGCGCCGGCGAAGGAGAACCTCGACGAGGACGTCCCGTTCTGAGGACTCACCTGAATTTCGGAGCGGCCCGCCCTTGGCGGCGCCGTCGGCGGCGAGGGCCGTCGCGACACCCCGGAAACCACAACCTTTTAACCTGATAAACAACATGGCCTCCACAGAAGTGCTCCTCGTCAAACCCGTCGAAGGTCTCGGCGGCGAAGGCGATCAAGTCAAAGTCCGCGCCGGCTTCGCCCGCAATTTCCTGCTTCCGCGCAAGATCGCGGTGCCGCTCACGGTGGCCAACCGCAAGCAGGTCGAGGCGCTGAAGAAGCGTCGCGCCGAGCGCGAGCAGAACGAGCTCAACGGCGCCCAGGAGATGGCCCGCCGCCTCGAGAAGACCAGCCTCGCGTTCGCCGTTAAGACCGGCGAGGGCGGCAAGATGTTCGGCGCGATCACCGCGCAGGACGTGCACGAGAAGCTCGTCGCCTCCGGTCTCGAGGTCGACAAGCGGAAGATCCACCTGTTCAACCCCGTGAAGACGCTCGGCAAGCACACGGTGAAGATCAAGTTGCACGCCGAGGTCAGCGTGGAGGTGCCGTTCGACGTGGTTTCCGAGAATCCCATCGAGCCTGCCGCCACCGAGCCGGCCGCCCCCGCGGGCGACAAGACCGAGAAGCGTTCCGAGCGCCGTCCGCGCAAGGAGGCCCGGGAATAATCGTTCCCTTCCGACGCAAGGCCGCGACCCGTCCCTGAGGCGGGCGCGGCCTTTCCGTTTCTGGGAATAGTTTGTTCAAAAGCGGGGGTTGCGGCGGCCGTTAGGGCCCCGCTCACTCGCAGCCCTCTTCATGGACCAACCCGCGTCCAACGCCCCGTCCGGTCGTCCGCCCGCACCTGCCTCGCCCGCAGTGCGCATGCTGCCGCACAGCTTGGAGGCCGAGGAGCATCTGCTTTCCTGCTGCCTGCTCGACGGCGCGGATGTCGTCGCGCGGTGCCTCGAGAACCGCATCACGCCGGCCTCGTTCTACGACGCCCGGCACGGGGTGATCTTCGAGCAGCTGCTGGACATGTACAACCGGCAGGTGACGATCGACGTCGCCGTCGTGGCGGAGGAGCTTAAGACCGCCCGCAAGCTGGAGCCGATCGGCGGCTACGCGTTCCTCGCGCAGGTGAGCAGCCGGATACCAACGACTGCCCAGGCTGGCTACTTCATCGAAAAGGTGCGCGAGCTGGCGTTGCTGCGCGAGATCATCCGCGCGGCGACCGGTACGGTGGAGGAGTGCTATGGCTTCACCGGCGGCATCGACGAGTTCGTCGACCAGGTGGAGCAAAAGATCTTCGGGGTCACCCAGAGCCGCGTCAGCGAGAGCGCGAAGCAAATGCGCGACCCGACGCGGGAGGCGATGAACGTCATCACGAAGATGATGATGAAGAAGGGGGAACTCACCGGCGTCTCCTCGGGCTTCAAGGACCTCGATGCGCTGCTGTGGGGGTTTCAGCGCAACGACATGATCGTGCTGGCGGCCCGTCCCTCGATGGGAAAGACCTCGCTCGCGCTTAACTTCGCCGAAGCGGCGGCCATGCCGCGCAAGGCAGGAGTGGAGCCCCACCGGGTGTTGATCTTCTCACTCGAAATGGGTGCCTCGCAGCTCGCGCTTCGCATGCTGTGTTCCCGGGCGCGGGTAAACATGAAGCTGCTGCGGGACGGCCTCCTTTCCAAGAACGGCGAGGAGCAGAACCGCCTGCTCGAGGCGGCCGACGAATTTTCCAAGTCCCCGATCTTCATCGACGACTCCAGCGCGCTTTCGATCATGCAGCTGCGCGCCAAAGCCCGCCGGATCCACGCGCGGTACCCGTTGGGCTTCATCGTGGTCGATTACCTCCAGTTGCTCAGCCCGACTGACCCCCGGGTGCCGCGCGAGCAGCAGGTGGCGGAGGCCTCCCGCGGATTAAAAGCGCTGGCGAAGGAACTTGGGGTGCCGGTGCTTGTTCTATCCCAGCTCAACCGTGCTTCCGAAAAAGAGACCCGCACCCCCCGACTCTCCGACCTCCGTGAATCCGGATCCATTGAGCAGGACGCCGACGTCGTCCTCATGCTCGCGCGGCCACGTGACGCCGACGAAAAATTCCAAGTTGCGAGCGACTCGGCGGAGTTAATCGTTGCCAAGCAGCGAAATGGGCCGGTAGGAGAACTAAAACTCACTTTCCTCAGGGACATCACACGCTTTGAAAACTTCCACCAGTAGCCCCCATGGGGGGGCGGTACGCTTCCTAATTTCAATTGCTTGTTCCTGTCTGGCAGGGGTTTCCGTAATTAAGGCTCAGAGCGGAGCCCAGGCGCCCCAGTCCACTCAAGCTATCCGCCCTGTGGCGCCGGCCTACAAGGTAGGCACGGTCACCATCAAGTTCGTCGGCACCGCCAACGTGAATGAGCAGGTGGTGCGCGCGAACATGCAGATTCGTGAGGGTGGCGAGTTCGACGAGATCATCCTCGACCGTGACATCCGCTCGCTCTACCGCACCGGCCTTTTCGAGTTCATTGAGGTGAAGCACGAGGCGGTCGACGCCGTGACCTTCAATCTTGTCGTCGAGGTCACGCCCAAGTTCCGCGTCTTGGCGGTCAAGTTCGAGGGCAACTCCAAGGTTAAATCCTCGCGCCTCGAGAAGGAGGTTAAGGTCAAATCCAACCAAGCCCTCGACGAGCGTCAGATCAAGGAGGACGCCGAGAAGCTGCGGGATTATTACCAGAAGGCCGGTTACAACCAGGTTTCGGTCAATTACTCGGTGGAGAAGGATCGGGTCGGCGGTTTCGGGACCGTCATCTTCAAGATCCGCGAGGGCGAGAAGGTGAAGATCGCCGAGATCCGCTTCGCGGGGAACAAGAATGCCACCTCCCGCAAGCTCCGCGGGGCGATGGAGACCAAGAAGTGGTGGATGTTCTCGTGGCTCACCGGATCGGGGCGCTTCAAGGACGACCAGTTCGAGGACGACCTCGACAAGCTGCGCGATCTGTACCGCGAACTCGGCTTCCTCGATGTCGAGATCGCGCAGGACAAGGTGCAGTTCAACTATCCCACACCCGACAAGCTGGTGCTCGTGATCAACATCAACGAGGGCCGGCAGTACCGCGTGGGCGAGATTAGTTTCACGGGCAACAAGCTGTTCAACTCCGCGCTGCTGAAGCGGGTGGTGCGCCAGAGGACCGGCGTGATCTTCGTGCCTTCGAAGTTGGACAAGGACGTGGAGCGGCTCGACGATTTCTACGGCAAGGACGGCTACCTCGACACGCGCGTCCGGCTGAACCGCAAGCCCAACGTCACGACCGGCGCGATCGACGTCGAGTACGTCATTTCCGAGGGCGAGAAGTTCAGCGTCGAGTCGATCGTCATCGAGGGTAACAACAAGACCAAGAGCACGGTGATCCTGCGCGAGTTGGTGCTCGGGCCGGGCGACGTGTTCAGCACGGTGCTGATGAAGATCAGCCAGCTGCGCCTCGAGAACACGCGGTTCTTCGAGAGCGTGAACGTGAATCACCAGGAGACCAACATCCCCGGCCGCCGCAACATGCGCATCGCGGTGCGCGAGGGTCGCACCGGCAACCTGACGTTCGGCGCCGGTTTCTCCTCGCTCGAGCGCGCCACGCTGTTCGCTGAGGTATCGCAGTCCAACTTCGACCTCTTCAACCGCCGCTCCTTCTTCCAAGGCGACGGTCAGAAGTTCCGCCTCCGCATGCAGCTCGGCTCACTCTCCAGCGAGGTGGTGATGTCGTTCGAGGAGCCCTGGTTGTTCCAGCGCCAGCTCGCGCTGGGTTTCTCGGTCTTCCGCACCAGTTCCGAGTACAACAGCACCTTCTACAGCCAGATCCAGACGGGCTTCGAGGTCTACCTCCGCAAGCACCTCTTCGAGCTGTGGAACGGACGGCTTTCGTACACGTACGAGGTTTTCGACATCAACAACATTTCCCCGAGCGCGTCCGCCATAATCCGCGCCCTCGAGGGCAGCAACGCCTCCTCGAGCATCGGGTTCCAGCTCGAGCGCGACACGCGCGACAAGATCATCAACACAACCAGCGGTAACCGCGTGGAGATGAACTTCCGTTTCGCCGGCGGTCCGCTGGGCGGCAGCAAGATCAACAATAACTACAGCATGGAGTTCCGCGGCTCGCAGTTCTTCCCGATCTTCGAGCTGCAGTCCCAGGTCCTCGCGCTCATCGCCCGCGGCGGCGTGATCCAGAACTTCGGCGACTCCAACGACGTGCCGTACTACAACAAGTACTACCTCGGCGGGCCGCAGACCCTGCGCGGTTACGAGTTCCGCGAGGTGGCCCCGCGCGACCAGTTCAACGAGCCGATCGGCGGCAAGACCTACGGCTTTTTCAGCGCGGAGTACTCGGCCGATATCGTGAGCCCGATCCGCTTCGCCGTTTTCTACGACGCGGGCTTCGTCAACAAGGGCGCCTACGACTTCAACCCGGCCAAGTACCACGACAACTTTGGCGTGGGTCTGCGCCTCTTCGTCGCGGGCGCGCCCCTCAGCCTCGACTTCGGCATCCCGATCACGGGCTCGAAGGAGGCCAAGAAGGGCAACCAGTTCAATTTTTCCTTTGGCACCCGCTTCTGAATCTGACTCTTTCACCGGTTTAACTCATCCATCCGCAATCCATGAAGCACGCATCCCGTTCCCTTCTCGCCCTCGCGGCCTTTGTCGCGGCGGCCGCCGTCGCCGGCGCGCAGCCCGCCCTGAAGCTCGCCACGGTCGACATGGCGAAACTCTACGACAACCACTTCAAGACCATCGAGCAGAACGCCAAGATCCAGGCCGATGACCAGAAGGCCCAGGAAGAGGTTGAGAAGATGAACAAGGAGGGGAATGCCCTCGTCGAGGAGTACAAGACCCTCAATGAGCAGGCCAACAGCCCGGCCCTCTCCGCCGAGGCCAAGTCCAAGGCCCAGAACGAGGCTCAGAAGAAGCTCGAGGCCATCCAAAACAAGCAGCGCGAGGTCCAGACTTTCATTCAGAACACCCGCAACTCCCTCGGTCAGCGCCTCAACACGTTCCGTAGCCTGATGCTCGAGGAGATCACCAAGGTCGTCTCCGACGTCGCCAAGCGCAAGGGCGCCACGCTGGTGCTCGACAAGGCTGGCCCCACCGCGATCGGCATTTCCAACGTCGTCTACACCGACGCCGCCTACGACATGACCGATGACGTGATGAAGGAGATCAACAAGGACCGTCCGGCCTCCGCCGCCGCTCCGGCTGCCGCCCCCGCCGCGGCTCCCGCGGCCGCTCCGACGACCCCGATCACTGTTCCCGGCGTCTCGCCCAAGAAGTAAGGTAAGCCCTTCTCCGCTACTCTCCAGCCCCGCCTCACCGGCGGGGTTTTTTTGCGGTCTCTCTAGTCCCCTTGGGGGCTGGTTACCCTTTTGCCAACGCTTCCGGCTTCGAGTCTGAAGCCGGAAAATACCCTTGATCAACGGGCGGCAGTCGGCACTTTGACGGATCCTCCCGCCAAAAATCGAATGTCGAGCCTAGCTCCATTCGGTTTTAACGCCCGCTCGAAAGAGCGGGCGTTTTTTTTTGTCCGCCGGTCTCGGGATACACACCTATCCCGGAGTGACCTTCCGTCCGCATCTGATCCGGACGGTCGATGTTCGGTTCGGGGTGTTCCCGCGTTTAAGCGCCGCCGAGGCGATTGCCACTTACGGCAGCTTCTTCAACTGGATGTCCTTGAACTGGACCGTCATCGGATCGCCCTTGTGCATCTGCAGCGCGATCACGCCCGACTTGGGGGCGACGGCTGGGTCGGCATCGGTCACGTCTGCGGTTAGCACGCCGTTCACGTAGTGTTGGAGCTGGTTTCCGTTGGCTACGATCCGGAGCTCGTTCCAGTCGCCCATCTTAAGGGCGGCCTGGATCTGCTCGGCGGTCGTCGGAGTGCCGAGAACGTCGATCTTCGGACGCGGACCGGCTTTGCCTTTACCCTTCTTGGAGTCGGCAGGCGCCGCCGCGGCCGCCTCGGCGGGGCCGACGCGTACCTTCTGACCGGGATTCATCAGGATTCCACGGCCGCGCTCCTCGTAGAGCATGCCGGTGTAGCGGAACGGCGCGTCGATGTCCGCCTGGTAGCCACCGACGACGAACTTCTCGGCGTCGATCACGCGGCTGCGGTACTGCACGCCGGAGTTGCCCCAGCCCTTGGCGTTCTGGGCGGTGAGGCGGAACTTGAGCCGCAATTCGAAGTTGGCGGGCTCACCGCCCTGCCAGACGAGGAACGTGTTCGCGTCGACGACCTTGGTCGCGGTGCTCTGGCCGGTGATGGCGCCGTCGCGCACGGACCAGAAGTCTGGGTTGCCCTTCCAGCCGGACAGGTCCTTGCCGTTGAACAGGGTCTGCGCGCCGTCGGCGGCGAGGGCGATCGTCGCCGAGGCGGCGACGCCGAGGATGAGTAGGGAGCGGATCATTTTCATGGGGATTAAGGTCAGTGGTTGTGGCCGGCCGGCGCGGGAGTGGCGGCGGGTACCGCGGGGTTGGCCTTCAGGTAGGCGTCGACGTCCTTCGTTACAATCAACTTTCCCCACATCATCATCCAGTGGCCGGGGAACGTGCAAACGTACTCGTATTCGCCCTCGGTGCGGAGCTGGTTGGCAGGGATCTTCAGTGTCTCGCTCTGGCCGTTCTCCAGCATCTTCGTGGCGGCGATCACACTGCCGAGGTCAGGCACGAAGGTGCGCCCCTTGGAGTCCTTCGCCTCCGGCGTCATCGCAGCGGCGGCGGTGCCGACCTGCTCGCGCGTGCCCGGCTTCACGATGACGAGGTTGTGCGGCATCACGTCGGGGTTGTCGAAGATGAGGTCGAACGCGCGGCCGGCCTGCACCACGATGCGCGGCGTGTCGTAGCGCATGCCTTCCACCACCGAGCGCACGACGAAAACGGCGACGCGCAGGCCCGAGAGAGTCTTGCGGAGCTCCTCGGATTCACCCGCCGGAAGGATGCCCGCAAGGTCGTCGGCGACCTGCACGCTCTCCACGTAGTCGCGGCCGGTGCGCTCGTTCGGATGCGTTTTTCCAGCCCAGGCTACAAGCGCGCGGGCGGCTCGTCCGGCGTCGGCGGGTTTCCAGCTGTCACGAGGCAGGGTGCGAAGGCCCTGCGCCGCCACCGGCACCTGGTAGCCGCGTTCGATCATTGTCGCGAGCGCGGCGAAGACCGCGGCGGGCTCGCGTTTCGTGCTCACGGCCGACCGGATCGCGTCGCGCTGGATCGCAGCGACGATGTGGTCGGGACCCTGGATGTCGGTGATCGGCTGGCCGAGAATGGGCATCACCCGTTCGAACGACTTCGCGCGGAGCTCGGCGTCAGGGATCAAGGGGATGCCACCAAGCAGGCTGGCGTAGGACAACGGGGTCACGGAGGCCTCGCGCCACACGCGATCAAGCGTCTTGTCTGCGAGCGCCAAGGCGGCCCAAGCGTAAGTGCGGCCATCTGCGGTCTCGGCGAGGGCGAGCTTGAGAAGGCCCTCCCGATGGGCGAGGAGGGCCGCCGCGGGCTGGTTAACGAGCAAGCGTCCGACTCCTTTCGCATCGATCTCACCCGGACTCTCCAGCGCCTGCAGCAGAAGTGCGACCGGGGCGGCGCCGCGGGCCTTGGCGAGGGCAGCGAGCGCTTCGCTGCGGGTGGCTTCGTTCACGCCGGAACGGCCGAGTAGGTTCTCGGCGACGTCGGCGGTGCGGGGCATGGCCTGCACCTCGGCGACCGTGAGCGTGCGCAGGAGGTAGCGCGTGGCGGCCGCGTCCCCGCCGGCGAATTTACCACCTTCGCCGATCCGCTGGCGCCACTGGGGGCGGAGCTGGCGGAGCGTCTCCCCGATCACATAGTCGAGGTAGTAGTCGACGGGCTTTTTCAGGGCGAGAAGGGCCACCTCGGTGGCGTCCGCGACCGGGAAGAAACTCGCGGCGCGAACCGCCTGCAGGCGTACGCGCGGGTGGTCGTCACCGGCGAGCCGGCGCAACTCGGCGAGGGCGTTGGGAACGCGATCGCGCCAGTAGCTCAACACACGGACGGCGGCCGCGCGTGCGTCGGCGTTGGTCGAGTTGAGCTGGCGCGCGAGCAGGTCGAGGTCGACGCGATTGTGCCATTGGTGGACCCAGAGGGCCTCGGCGAGGTGGTGGGCATGGTCGGGTGACGCTGGGTCGAGCCTTGCGGCCCAGGCCTTGGTGGCGGCGACGACCTTCTCGGAGTCGTGCTTGCCGAGCTCGATCTTCGCGAGGTTTCGGATGTGGTTTTCGCCGCGCTTGAGGAGCTCTAACAACGCCGGGATCGACTCGCCGTCGATCTTCGGCTGCCAGACGAGCGGGCGGTCCTTCGCGGTGATGCGATAGATGCGGCCGTGCACGTGGTCGCGATTGGAGTCGCGGAGATGGCTTTGGAGGTGGCCGATGAGGGGGTTGTGCCAGTCGCAGATGTACAGCGCGCCATCGGGACCCGTCGCCGTGTCGATCGGCCGGAAATTACGGTCGGTGGACGAGATGACATCGGGTTGGCGCTCACCTTTCACGCCGGAGCCGTCGTCGACCATCTTCACGCGGTAGATGCCCTGGAAACTGATGACGTTGGGGTTGAGGAAGCTGCCCCAGAATTCCTCCGGGAAATGGCGGCTGGTGAGGAACGTGCTGCCCGCGGAGGGGCGCGCGGGGCGATCCCAGACGGTCTTCATGCGCGGGTGTTTGCCCGGATGGTCGATTCGGCCGCTGAAGGCGGGACCGAAGTAGGTGTTGTTGCCGGTGGCGTCGACGATCAGGTCGTTGCCCCAGCGATCGAAGGCGCGGCCGTGAGGGTTGGCGAACCCGTAGGCGATGTAGCGATCGAACTTCCCGGTGAGGGGCTCGTAGCGGAAGATCGCCCCGTCGATGTTGCGCACCGCGCCGTCGACACTCTCGACCTGCGTGCGGTGGAAGACGCCGTCGCTCAGCAGCAGCGCGCCGCCCGGCTCGTAGATCATCGAGTTCGTCTGGTGGTGGGAGTCGGCCGAATCCAGGCCCATGAGGACGCGCTCCTTCCAGTCGGCGCGGCCGTCGCCGTCGGTGTCGCGCACGAACCACAGGTCGGGTGCCTGCATGACGAGCAGTCCGTCCTTGAAGAAGTTGAAGCCGGTCGGGCAGTTCAGGCCGTCGAGAAACACGGTGCACTTGTCGGCGCGGCCGTCACGGTCGGTGTCCTCGAGGATGAGGATTTTGTCGGCGATCTTCGAAGTCGGGGTGCGTTCGGGGTAGTTCGGCCAGACGGCGACCCAGAGGCGTCCCTTCGCGTCCCAGGCCATCTGGACCGGTTTCGACAATTCGGGAAACTGCTTCTCGCTCGCGAAGAGGTTCACCTGCAGTCCCGGTCCGGGCGTCATGAGCTTAATCGCCTCGTCGCCATCGATGAACGGATAGGTCCCGTCGATGTTTGGGCCGGGCTTGTTGGTGCCGAACGCGGTCACCACGGGCAGCGGCAGCATCTCGACCGGGCCGGTTTTGCCGGCGGCCGCCGCCCAGGCGCGTCGCTCCAGATTGGTGGTCATGACGTCCCGCTGCGCCATCTCCTCCATCATCACCTGCGTGTTGGTGATCTTGGGGGCGTCGGGGTGGGAGACGTAGGCGATCTTGGAGCGGTCGCCGTAGATGTTGTAGCCGTCGACGGAACGGTAGCGGGAGTGCCACATGGCGCTCTTTTCATTCACGAGCGCGCGAACCTTCGCGGCCTCGGGCGTTTCCAAGGCTGGCGCGGTTTCGCCGAAGAGCGACGGGTAGATCTCCTTGGCCAAACGGGCCTCGCCGGCCTCGTGGAAATGGACGCCGTTGATGGTGAGCGGGCCGTCGCCGCGTACGGCGGCCTCCTCGAACAGGCGTTTCGAAGGATTGAAAAGATCGACGAAAGTCACCCCTGCCACGTCGCGCGCGGCCTCGGCCATCGCGCGCGTGTAGGCGGACAGGTTCTCGTTCACCTGCGGCTTGTACTCGAAATTCGGGTCGGGGTGCTTCTCCACCGCGGTGGGCGAGAACAGCACGATGCGCGGGGGTGCGAGGCCGTTGTAACTGCGGGCGCGGGTCTCGCGCAGGAACGTGGATAGCTCTTCACGGAATTTCGGCAGCCCGTCGGGCCCGCAGCTACAACGGCCTCGCGCCCCCGCGCATCGTGCTGTTCTCGCCCACCGCGGCGGAGAAGCACCCCGACCCGAATTTCGAATACAAGCCGCAGGTGAACGAGAATCTCGCGGCCTACACGCGCGCGATGGCGGAGGCCGCACGCGACGTGGCAGGGGTGACTTTCGTCGATCTTTTCAATCCTTCGAAACGCCTGTTCGAGGAGGC